>JBJOJH010000348.1:0-2696 GCA_046046715.1 Pseudomonadota bacterium
ACCTGCACCAACTTGCCTGCTTGCAGGGCCGCTTGCGCGCTGAAATCGGGGAGCATGGCAATGCCCAGGCCGCCCAGTGCCGCTTCGCGCAAGGCCTCGCTGTTGTTGGCAGATAGCGCGCCAGACACTGGTACCGTGACACGTTCTGGCTGTTGTTCAGAAAGGGGAGACAGGGGCTCGAAGGTCCAGGCTGGTGTGTCCTGGGCGCGTGGGTAATGCAGGCAGCTATGCTCGCCCAGCTCGTGCGGGGTTTGCGGCGTGCCCCTGCGGCGTAAATAGGCGCGGCTGGCCACCAGTACGGTGTGCGTGCTGCACAAGGGCCAGGCCACATGGGTATCAGGGGGCGTCGCGGTATGGCGTATGGCCAGGTCAAACCCTTCGGTGGCCAGCGAGCTGAGCCGGTCGGACAAGTCCAGCTCCAACCGCACTTCGGGGTAGTCGCGCAAAAAATCAGCCAGACGCGGCACCAGCTGCTGGCGCGCAAAGGCCACCGGAGCAGTGACCCGCAGCAGCCCGCGTGGGGCGCTGGCCAGGTCGCGCACTTCGGCAAAACTCTGGGCGATGTGTTCAAACGAGGCCCGGGTGTCGTCCACCAGATGCTGGCCGGCCTCGGTCAGGCGCACGCTGCGGGTGGTGCGCCGCACCAGGGGCACGCCGGCATTGCGCTCGAGGTCGGCAATGCGCTGGCTCATGGCGGCCTTGCTCACGCCCAGGCGCTCGGCCGCTGCCGTGTAACTGCCCTGCTGCGCCAGCACGGTGAGCCAGTGCAGGTGGCTCCACAGGTCACTCACTTTTTGCTCGTTCATGCTTATATTGTTCACCAATTTGAACAATCATTTCATCTGAAGGATATTGCGCGGGCGTGCCTGGCTTCCTAAACTGCCAGCACACCCGATCAAGACGATCTGGCCCCTTTCACCCATACGAGACACTCATGACCCACTACGCTGACACCACAGAAGTCGCCCAGTACATTGCCGGCGCCCGCACCACAGGCAGCAGCCAGCGTACGCAGGCTGTTTACAACCCCGCCACAGGTGCCGTGGCCCGCCAGGTGCGTCTGGGCAATGCACAAGATGTGGCATCCGCCGTGGCCGCCGCACAGGCTGCCTTCCCGGCCTGGGCCGATACCCCGCCCATCCGACGCGCCCGTGTCATGTACAAGTTTCTGGAGCTGGTCAACCAGCACAAGGACGAACTGGCCCGCATCATCACGGCCGAGCACGGCAAGGTATTCACCGACGCGCAGGGCGAAGTTGCCCGAGGTATCGACATCATCGAGTTCGCTTGTGGCATTCCCCAGCTGCTCAAGGGTGACTTCACCGACCAGGTCTCTACCGGCATCGACAACTGGACACTGCGCCAGCCCTTGGGCGTGGTGGCCGGCATCACGCCATTCAACTTTCCGGTGATGGTGCCCATGTGGATGTTTCCCGTGGCGATCGCTTCGGGCAACACTTTTGTGCTCAAGCCCAGTCCACTGGACCCCAGCGCCAGCCTGATGATGGCCGATCTGTTCAAGCAAGCTGGTCTGCCGGATGGCGTGTTCAACGTGGTGCAAGGTGACAAGGAAGCTGTCGATGCCCTGCTGGAGCACCCCGATGTCAAGGCCGTGAGCTTTGTGGGCTCCACCCCCATTGCCAACCACATTTACGAGACCGGCGCCCGCCACGGCAAGCGCGTGCAGGCTCTGGGCGGTGCCAAGAACCACATGGTGGTGATGCCCGATGCGGACATCGACCAGGCTGTGGACGCCCTGATAGGCGCAGGCTACGGCTCCGCTGGCGAGCGTTGCATGGCCATCAGCGTGGCTGTACTGGTGGGTGATGTGGGCGACCGCCTGATCCCCAAGTTGCTGGAGCGCACGAAGACCCTGAAAGTGCTCGACGGCATGAACCTGGCTGCCGAAATGGGCCCTATCGTCACGCCGGCAGCTCATGCCCGCATCACGGGTTACATCGAGCAGGGTGTGAAGGAAGGCGCAACGCTTCTGCACGATGGCCGCAGCTTCAGCGGCAAGGCAGCCGGGGCTGGTTGCGATAACGGTTTCTGGATGGGCGGCACCTTGTTTGACAACGTGACCCCTGACATGAAGATCTACAAGGAAGAAATCTTTGGCCCGGTGTTGTCCTGCGTGCGAGTCAACGACTTCGCCACGGCCGTGCAGCTGATCAACGACCACGAATTTGGCAACGGCGTGAGTTGCTTTACCCGCGACGGTAACGTGGCGCGCGAATTCAGCCGTCGCATCCAGGTGGGCATGGTCGGCATCAACGTGCCAATTCCTGTGCCCATGGCCTGGCATGGTTTTGGGGGCTGGAAGAAGAGCCTGTTTGGCGACATGCACGCCTACGGCGAAGAAGGTGTGCGCTTCTACACCAAGCAAAAGTCCATCATGCAGCGCTGGCCCGAGAGCATCGGCAAGGGTGCCGAGTTTGTGATGCCGACGGCGAAGTGATTTGAGTTCTGGGTGTTGCGGGCTGACTCCGAGCGCTTGAGCTGAGCCCGCCACAGCGAAGTCAAGGAGGAGGGAAAGGCGCAGCCTGGACCGGGGGACATGAGCAGGGGCGGCCTCAGCCAGCCTGTACCCCTGTACCACGCCGGCCCATACTCAAATCACTTGGCCGTAGGCATCACAAACTCGGCGCCCTTGCTGATGCTCTCGGGCCAGCGCTGCATGATGGACTTTTGCTTGG
>JBJOJH010000349.1:0-6356 GCA_046046715.1 Pseudomonadota bacterium
CGACCCACGAAGCCGGGTATCACATAGGCCAGACAAAAAAGCAGCAGCGCCAGCCGTGGCAGTCTGCGCACGGCACTCTGGCTCACGATGGCTGGCGTCGGCTGGTTCACGCGGTTCAATCAAAAAGAGTGGGTGGCATCGCCAGAAACAGAAAAGGGCAGCCCGGTATGAACCGGCTGCCCCTCGCAAGTCGCTGGATACAGCTTACTTGGCGGCCGTCTTGCCGAAACGGTTGCGGAAACGCTCCACGCGACCGCCCATGTTGTCCACCGACTTTTGGGTGCCGGTGTAGAAGGGGTGGGACTCGCTGGAGACGTCAAGCTTGTAGAGCGGCAGTTCACGGCCGTCTTCCATCTTGATCATTTCCTTGGTGTTGGCGCAGGAACGGGTGACGAACTTGAAGTTGTTCGACAGGTCCATGAAGCAAACTTCACGGTAGTTAGGGTGGATGCCTTCTTTCATGTTTTCTCCATCAGTTGCGTCAGCCGCGCAGACCCTTGTGCATCCCTTGCACAATAAAAAATCAGCGTACTTGTCGCGAAAAGCCTTTGATTATAGCCAGCAGTGTCAGCTTAGCCGCCCCGACGCATCTGGTCGAAGAACTCTGCATTGGTCTTGGTGGCCCGCATTTGCTTGAGCACCATTTCCATGGATTCAATCTCGTCCATGTTGTACAAGAACTGACGCAGGATGCGGGTCTTCGACAGGATGTCCGGGGCCAGCAGCAATTCTTCACGACGCGTACCGCTGCGGTTGAGCTGTATCGAGGGGAAGACGCGCTTTTCATAGAGCCGGCGATCCAGGTGAATCTCAGAGTTGCCCGTGCCTTTGAACTCTTCAAAAATCACTTCATCCATGCGGCTACCGGTATCGACCAGGGCAGTTGCAATGATGGTGAGTGAACCGCCTTCCTCCACATTACGTGCAGCACCCAAAAAGCGCTTCGGTCGCTGCAACGCATTGGCATCCACACCACCGGTCAGCACCTTGCCCGAGCTCGGCACCACATTGTTGTAGGCGCGGGCCAGGCGGGTAATGGAGTCCAGCAGAATCACCACGTCTTTTTTAAGCTCAACCAGGCGCTTGGCACGCTCAATCACCATTTCAGCGACGTGGACGTGGCGCGCTGCAGGTTCGTCAAAGGTAGAGGCAATCACCTCGCCCTTCACCGTGCGCTGCATCTCGGTCACTTCCTCGGGGCGCTCGTCCACCAGCAAGACCATCATGTGGCTGTTGGGGTAGTTGGCGCTGATGGCGTGGGCGATGTGCTGCATCATCACCGTCTTGCCGCTCTTGGGCGGCGCCACCAACAGCGCGCGCTGGCCTTTGCCGATGGGGGCAATGATGTCGATCACGCGGCCGGTGATGTTCTCGTCGCCCTTGATGTCGCGCTCCAGACGCATCTGCTCTTTGGGAAACAGCGGCGTCAGGTTTTCAAACATCACCTTGTGTTTGTTTTCCTCTGGACCACCACCGTTGACCCGGTCGAGCTTGTTGAGGGCAAAGTAGCGTTCGCCGTCCTTGGGCGTGCGCACCTCGCCTTCGATCATGTCGCCGGTGTGCAGGTTGAAGCGGCGCACCTGGCTGGGACTGATGTAGATGTCGTCCGTGCTTGCGGTGTAGCTGGTGTCTGGGCTGCGCAAAAAGCCAAATCCGTCGGGCAGGATTTCCAGCACGCCATCGGCAATGATCTGCTCGCCGGTGCGCGCCCGCTTCTTGATGATGGCGAACATCAGCTCTTGCTTGCGCATGCGGCCCGTGTTTTCAATCTCAAGCTCTTCGGCCTGCTTGAGTACTTCCGACACGTGCAGTGCCTTGAGTTCGTTTAAGTGCATCGATGGACCCCTGTAGGGGATAGACAAAAAATCGGGGAAGGGGGCGAGGCGTGAAAGCTTGCGTGGTCTCGTGGCCTAAGCCAGGAAGGCAGCCGGCCCGGTGCTAGGGCTGGTGCGTGTGAGAATTATGACAGGAAATAAAAAAGGCCCCCTTGATCTATCCGGGGCCCCGTGTCTGCACAGGAAATGGGTCAGGCCAGTTGCTGATCAATGAAAGCCGTCAGCTGGGACTTGCTCAGCGCGCCCACCTTGGTGGCGGCCAGTTGACCACCCTTGAACAACATCAAGGTGGGAATGCCACGGATACCAAACTTGGCGGGGATGTCGCGGTTCTCGTCGACATTCATCTTCGCAATCTGGAGCTTGCCCTCGTATGCTGCAGAGACCTCGTCAAGAATGGGCGCAATCATTTTGCAGGGGCCGCACCACTCAGCCCAGTAGTCCACCAAAACGGGCTGCTGAGACTGGAGCACATCGGCTTCGAAGGAGGCATCAGATACGTGTTTAATCAGGTCGCTGCTCATGGATTTATCCTTGTTCGTAGGTGCGATGGATGTAAAGTTAGGGAAATTGTGACAGAAACCAAACCCTCTTTGTGCCTGATTGATGCTATCCCCGAAATAGCGTAACTTCATCGGCATTGCTCAACACCGTATCAAATCAGGCGACGAAGGCCCTTTATTGCTGGCCACAGCACTTCCTAAGGCGTCTGCCTCTCCCTCTAAGCCCCGTTTTCAGCTTCATTCCATGTTTGTACATCTACGCTTGCACACCGAGTTTTCGGTGGTTGACGGCACCAATCGCATCGACGAGGTGGTCCAGGCCGCTGCTGCAGATGGTCAGCCAGCGCTGGCCATCACCGACCTGAACAATCTTTTTGGTGGCATCAAGTTTTACAAGGAAGCCCGGGCCAAGGGCGTCAAACCCCTGATGGGGGCGGAAGTTGTGCTGGAGGGGCTCGACAAGGACCCGGCAAATTTCTCGCGGATGGTCTTGCTGGTCCAGAACAAGCAGGGTTACCTGAACCTATCCGAACTTTTGGCTCGCGCCTATACCAGCAACGTGGTCAGGGGTCAGGCTGCCCTGAAGCTGGAGTGGCTACAGACCTTGAGCGAGGGCCTGATTGCCTTGTCCGGCGCGCAGGCCGGGCCGGTGGGGCAGGCCTTGTTGCAAGGTGACCAAGCGCGCGCAAGTGCATTGGCCTTGCAGCTGGCGGCGGTGTTTCCGCATCGCCTCTACCTGGAGTTGCAGCGCGCTGGTCGGGCGGACGATGAAACTCACGTTGCAGCTGCGGTGGCACTGGCTGTTCAATTGAAGCTGCCGGTGGTGGCGACACACCCCGTGCAATTTGCGCTGCCTGAGGATTACGAGGCGCATGAAGCTCGTGTGTGCATCTCGGAAGGGGAAATCCTGGGCAACCAGCGCAGGGTGCGCAAATTCACCCGGGAACAGTATTTCAAGACGAGCGCCCAGATGTGCGAGCTGTTTGCCGATGTCCCGGCAGCGCTGGCCAACACGGTGGAGGTCGCCCGTCGCTGCAATCTGACGCTTGTACTTGGTAAGCCGCAATTGCCAGACTTCCCAACCCCCGAGGTCGACGGCCGAAACCTGTCGCCCGAAGAGTATTTCCGCTATGCCTCCAATCAGGGCCTGGAGGACCGCCTGGCCCATCTCTACCCCGATGTGGCCAAGCGAGATGCCGAGCGACCGCGCTACCTGGAGCGGCTCGAGTTTGAAATCAACACCATCCTGAAGATGGGCTTTCCGGGCTACTTTTTGATTGTGGGTGACTTCATCAATTGGGCCAAGAAGAACGGTTGCCCAGTCGGGCCCGGCCGTGGCTCAGGTGCCGGTTCCCTCGTGGCTTATGCCCTCAAGATCACCGATCTGGACCCGCTGCAGTACAAATTGCTGTTCGAACGGTTCCTGAACCCCGAGCGGGTGTCCATGCCCGACTTCGACATTGACTTTTGCCAGAGCAACCGCGATCGGGTGATTGACTATGTGAAAGAAAAATACGGCAAGGACGCGGTCAGCCAGATCGCGACCTTTGGCACCATGGCGGCACGCGCGGCCATACGCGACGTGGGTCGGGTGCTGGACATGAGCTACAACTTTTGCGACGGCATCAGCAAGCTCATCCCCAACAAGCCGGGTCAGCACATCACCATCGAAGGCGCAATTGCCGCCGAGCCCATTTTGGCGGATCGCCTGGCCAAGGAAGACGAAGTCAAGACGCTACTGGCACTGGCTCAAAAGCTGGAGGGCATGACCCGCAACGTGGGCATGCACGCGGGAGGTGTGTTGATTGCGCCGGGCAAACTCACCGACTTTTGCCCGCTGTACCAGCAGCCGGGCAGCGAGTCGGCGGTGAGCCAATACGACAAGGACGATGTCGAAGCGGTGGGCCTGGTCAAGTTCGACTTCTTGGGCCTGGCCACGCTAACCATTCTGGAAATCGCCCGAGAGTTCATCATCAAGCGCCACAAGGGCCAAGAAGACTTTGCCTTCGATAACATTGCGCTGGACGACCGCAAGACCTATCAGCTGTTCGCCGACGGTAAGACCGAAGCGGTGTTCCAGTTTGAAAGTCGAGGCATGCAGGGCATGTTGCGCGATGCCAAGCCCACCCGGCTGGAGGACTTGATTGCCCTGAACGCGCTATATCGGCCAGGTCCCATGGACCTGATACCCAGTTTTGTGGCGCGCAAGCATGGCCGCGAGGAAGTGGAGTATCCGCATCCGCTGGTGGCCGAGATGCTCTCTGAGACTTACGGCATCATGGTCTACCAGGAGCAGGTGATGCAGACCGCTCAGATACTTGGCGGCTACTCACTGGGAGGCGCCGACCTCCTGCGCCGGGCGATGGGTAAGAAAAAAGCCGAGGAAATGGCCCAGCACCGCCAGATCTTCCGCGAGGGCGCGGCCAAGAACAACATCAGCGAGGCCAAGGCTGACGAGATCTTTGACTTGATGGAAAAGTTCGCCGGCTACGGATTCAACAAGTCCCATGCTGCAGCCTACTCTTTGCTGGCGTACCACACGGGCTGGCTCAAGGTGCACTACACCGCCGAGTTCTTCTGCGCCAACATGACCGTGGAAATGGACGACACCGACAAGCTCAAGGTGCTCTTCGAGGACGCGGTGAAGATGGGCATGAGCTTCGAGTCGCCCAATGTGAACCGGGGCGCATACCGGTTTGAGCCCATCTCGGACAAGGAAATTCGCTACGGACTGGGCGCCATCAAGGGCACGGGCCAGGCGGCCATTGAGGCGATCGTGGCGGCCCGCGAGGGCAGGGGGGACGGCCCGCGTGGCTCAGACAGCGGCCCCTTCAAGAGCCTGTTCGATTTTTGTGTGCGTGTGGACCGCAGCCGCCTGAACAAGCGCTGCCTGGAAGCACTGATCAAGGCCGGTGCCTTTGACAGCCTGCAACTCAACCGCGCCTCTTTGCTGGCGTCGGTGGACCGGGCGTTTGACTTTGCCAACGCCACCTTGGCTAACGCCAATCAGGTCGGTTTGTTTGACATGGGTGACGACGACCACGGCTCCAGCACGCAAGAGCCAGATTTGGTCGAAGCTTTGCCTTGGGGTGTGAAAGAGCGCCTGACCTATGAAAAAACAGCGGTGGGCTTCTACCTCTCAGGCCACCTGTTTGATGAGGTTGCACTCGAAGTCCGCCGGTTTGCCAAGCGCCAGATCGACGACCTGATCGACACCAGGGAGCCACAGTTACTGGCCGGCATTGTGAGTGACTTGCGGGTGATCAATGGTCAGCGCGGCAAGCTGGGCCTGTTCAAGCTCGATGACAAGTCCTCGGTGATTGACGCCCGGGCTGACGAGGCCTTGCTCAACGCGCACAAAAACCTGTTGAAAGACGATGAGCTCATCATCGTGATGGGCAAGGTCCAGCCAGACCGATTCTCAGGTGGTTTACAGCTCACGGTGCAGCAGATCTGGAGCCTGGATCAGGCACGCTGCCGTTTTGGCAAGTATCTGCGTGTGGCCGTTCATGGTCAGACGCCTCAGGTGGCCAGGTTATTGCAGGAATTCCCGGCCCAACGTGAAGAAACCGAGCACGGCGATGTCTGGTTAGGCCTGGGCGTGCGATTCGCAGTCAAACGAACGGGTGCGGTGTCGGCGCCATGTGTGGGTGCGCTTGCCGAGCTGCAACTCGGTGACGATGCCCGCTTTTTTCCCAGCGACGCAGCTCTCGCCGCCTGGCGTGCACAGTCGGACGCGGGTTTGGCCGAAATCGCTTACGACTGAACTTTGCCGAGCTGCCTAGGGACCTTCGCCAAAACAGCTGGCGTTAGTCTCTGGGGCGCAGCGTCATGGGAAAGTCGGGTACCACACTGCCATCCACGTCACGTGGCAGCATCTCGGTTTTGTCGATAGCACGCAGGACTGCCTCGTCCCACGCAGCTGAACCACTGGATTTGGTGAGCCTACGCCCAACAATCAAGCCATTAGGCGCGACACGAATTTGAACTTCAGCAGCTGGATTGCCTGGGATAACCG
>JBJOJH010000350.1:0-2713 GCA_046046715.1 Pseudomonadota bacterium
CAGTAGTGGCCTTGGTCAACGGCCACAGCAAATAAGACATGACTGAACGTTGTCCCACCTTGATCTCCGCACTCAAGGTCATACCCGGTAGCAACTTGGCGTTTGCCGGCAGGTTATCCAGACGGTCGCCGCTCAAGGTGACCCTGGCGCTGTAATAAGCGTCTGAGCCAGCCGTCGTGTCGCGTCGGAAAGAATCCTGACTGACCACCGCCAACCGACCCTGCAAAGCCCCGTGTTTCTGAAATGGGAAGGCGTCAACTTTGACACTGGTCAACGCTGCGGTCCTGATGTAGCCAATATCCTTGGAGTCGATCTGGACCTCTGCTTCAAGGACATCTCCAATGGGTACCAAAGTGAAGAATGGCTCCGCCTCCTTCACGATGGAGCCCTGCGATAACTTAGCCACTTCCAGGACCACTGCATCGGCTGGTGCCGTCAGTACGACCATGCTCTGGCGGCGGTTGGCCTTTTGCAACTGATCGCTGACTGCATCACGCTCCCTAGAGACTGCCAATAACTCCTCCAGCATTTTTTGGCGCCATCCCGTTTCGAATGCAGTCCGCTCGGCTTCAACTGCAGAGAGCTCACGACGCAGCTCGATTTGCCGGTTGCGGGCCAACTCAGTGGCACGCTCGGCCTCCAGCAAGCGGTCGCGCGCGTCCAGCAACCGGCTCTTGACTGCCAACTTTTTGCTGACCAGGTCATCGGTCATGGTTTCCATTTCCCGCAGCACCTTGACACGCGCAGCCATCGCCAACTCGTCCTGTCGAGCCGTTTCCAGTGCGCTACGCAGACGAGCTATTGACTCATTTTGCCGGCGTAGCTGCGACACGTAACTGGCTTGGCGCTCGCTGGACAGCCTCGACTGTATTTGCTGATCGGGAGAGTCCGCCTTATTGGCAGCCATACGTTGACCATTGAGCTCAGCGTCGATGCTGGCTAATTGTGTGTTCAGACTATCCAGCCGGTTTCTAAGCTGAGACTCATCGGCCTGGGCAAAAGTTGCGTCCAGTGTGGCCAGACGATCCCCCTTGTGCACCACTTGCCCGACCCGCACTTCAATAGACTGGATGATGGATGTCTCCAGCGGTTGAACCACTATGTTCGGCAAAGGTGTCACAAGACGCCCGCGGGCAGTGACGATCAGATCCACCTCTGAGTACGCGGCCCAGACCAAAAAGCTGACCAGGACGGTCACCAGTAGGTGCAAGGTAACCCGCGCCAGGCGTGGCAAAGGCCGCCGTTCTATTTCGTCCGCATCGGGCAAGAAATCAATGGCGGTTTGCGTACCCCCCCCAGCCTTGGCCTCGGTGCTCACAGGTGACTTGTCTGCTGATGCCATAGTGTTTGATAAGTGACGCAACGTTCCAGCAGCTCGTCATGTCGGCCTGCATCGGCCAGCTTGCCCTGCTGCATCACCAGAATTGCGTCCGCATTGACCAGCGTCGACAGGCGATGCGAGATCATGATCACGGTGCGCCCTGCAGCCATTTTGGACAGGTTCTTGATGAAAATGGCTTCGCTCTCGGGATCCAGCGCGCTGGCTGCCTCGTCCAGAATCAAGACTCTGGGTTTAAGCAGCAATGACCGCGCAATAGATAACCGTTGCTTTTGCCCGCCACTGAGGTTCGATGCGTTTTCTTCCAAGATGGTGTCATACCCCTGAGGCAGTCGCTCGACGAATTCGTCAGCACCCGCTAATTGGGCTGCAGCAACAATTTCTTCAAAGGTCGCAGAGGGCTTTGCAATGGCAATGTTGTCCCGCACAGAGCCTCGGAACAAAAAGTTTTCCTGCAAAACGATGCCGATTTGCCTGCGCAAGTGCGACAACTCGATTTCGCGGGTGTCTACTCCGTCAAATCGGACGATGCCCTCCTGAATCGGATACAGGCCCTGAATGATTTTGGTCAGAGTAGACTTTCCGGAGCCGCTACGCCCCACGATGCCGACGACCGTGCCAGCCTGGATGTTGAAGCGTGTCCGATCCAATGCGGGGACATGCGATCCCGGGTACCGAAACGTCACGTCTTCAAAGCTGATATTACCGGTCAGGGTGGGTCGCAATCCGCCCGCACCACCACGCCCCTCTGAGGGCCTGTTCATCACTTCGCCCAGGATGCGCACCGAGACAGCGGTTTGTTGGTACTCGTTGATGAGTCCCACAATCTGAATCAAGGGCCCCATGACTCGGCCCGAAAACATTTGAAATGCGATCAGGACACCCACCGTCATCGTCTGATCAAAAACGCCTTGAGCGCCTACGACGATCACGATCACAGGCAACAACTTGCCCAAAAAATCCGTGACGGCATTGCCAGTCATAGCGGTTTTCCCGACCTTGAAATGAGCAGTAATGGCCTCGGCGGAGAGTTGTTCCCAGGTTTTTCGCTGGGCCGGCTCAATCGCCAGCGCCTTGACCGTGCGCATGCCATGGATGGTCTCGATCAACAGCGCCTGGCGCTTGCCCTCGGCGCTGTTGAGCACATCCAACTGGCGCTTGAAGGTGGGCAGCAAGGCGCCAATGATCAAGGCAATCAAAAGGGCAAAACTCATCACGATAGAAGCCAGCTTCGCAGAGTACGAAAACAGCAGCGGCACGTAGATCAGCAAAGTCAGCGTGTCTAGCGTGGTCAGGAACAGCCGGCCTGTCAAGAAACTCCGGATGCTGTCGAGCTGCTGCATCACACGCGCGACCACCCCCGCCGAAGTGGTG
>JBJOJH010000351.1:0-9945 GCA_046046715.1 Pseudomonadota bacterium
GTTCTGTGACCGAACGTTTTGCCACAGACAACGCCGTGAGCGGTGGTGGACCTGCGGGCGAATATGCGGCTTTTGTGAAGGATCAGCAGCGCATCTGGAGCGATATCGTCAAGCGCGCCAGCATCAAGCCCGACTGATTTTTGCGCTGTCTACTGCCTAACCTGGGCACGTAAGTGGCCCAGGACGGGGATGGTTTTTTCTGAAATACCTGGAGTTGCTGATGCGTGTGGATGTGTTGGTTATAGGCGGTGGCAATGCGGCCCTGTGCGCGGCGCTGATGGCGCGCGAGGCCGGCGCCAGTGTGATGCTTTTGGAAGCTGCGCCGCGCCAGTGGCGAGGTGGCAACTCATCGCACACCCGCAACCTGCGCTGCATGCACGACGCGCCCCAGGATGTGCTGCAAGACGCCTACCCTGAAGAAGAGTTTTGGCAGGACCTGCTCAAAGTGACGGGCGGACGCATCAACGAGGCCTTGGCCCGTCTGGTGATACGTCACACCTCCACTTGCCGCCCCTGGATGCGTCGTCATGGCGTGCACTTTCAACCATCCCTGTCGGGCACCTTGAGCTTGTCGCGGACCAACGCGTTTTTCATGGGCGGTGGCAAAGCGCTGGTGAACGCCTACTTTCGCAGTGCCGAGCAGCTCGGGGTGCAGATTCGTTACCAGGCACCCGTGGACCGCATCGAGATACAGGACGGCCGTTTTGTGGCGGCGCACGTCAACGGCGAGCGCATCGAGGCCCGAGCCTGTGTGCTGGCTGCCGGTGGCTTCGAGTCCAACCGCGACTGGCTGCGCCAGGCCTGGGGCCAGAACGAGCGCGGCGAATGGCCCTCAGACAACTTCCTGATCCGAGGCACCCGCTTCAACCAAGGCGTGCTACTTAAGCACTTGCTGGAGGACCATGGCGCTGACGCCATTGGCGACCCGACCCAGGCCCACATGGTGGCCATCGACGCGCGTGCGCCGCTCTACGACGGTGGCATTTGCACCCGCATCGACTGCGTCTCTCTGGGGGTGGTGGTCAATGGGGAAGGGCGCCGCTTTTATGACGAGGGCGAAGACTTCTGGCCCAAGCGCTATGCCATCTGGGGACGCCTGGTGGCCCAGCAGCCAGGACAGATTGGCCACTGCGTGATCGACGCCAAGGCGGTGGGTCGCTTCATGCCGCCCGTGTTCACCGGCGTCAAGGCCGACACACTGCCCGAGCTGGCTCAAAAGCTGGGTCTGGATGTCACGACCTTCATGCAGACCCTCAACGACTACAACGCAGCCTGCCAGCCTGGCAAGTTTGACCACACCACACTGGACAACTGCCACACCCAAGGCGTGGTGCCTGCCAAGACCCACTGGGCCCGGCGCATCGATACCGCCCCGTTTTATGGCTACACCTTAAAGCCCGGCGTGACCTTCACTTATCTGGGTCTGCAGACCGACGAGACCGCTGCGGTGCGGTTCAAGAACATGCCCAGCAGCAATCTGTTTGTGGCCGGTGAAATGATGGCAGGCAATGTGCTGGGCCAGGGCTACACCGCTGGCGTGGGCATGTCGATAGGCACCGCCTTTGGTCGCATTGCTGGGGAACAGGCCGCGCGTGCCGCGCTGGGCCCCAATAACAGGGCAGACAAGCAAGACAGGGCATACAAAGAAAACAAGGAAGGCGATCATGCAGCAGCTTGAAGCACTGACACGGGATGCCCGCGCGCTGGCCAATGGGGAGGTGGTGCTGACGGCCCCTGAGGCCGAAGTCGCCCGCCAGATGCAAATCTGCAATGCCTGCCGCTATTGCGAAGGCTTTTGTGCCGTGTTTCCGGCCATGACCCGGCGATTGGAGTTTGGCAAGGCCGATGTGCATTACCTGGCCAATCTGTGCCACAACTGTGGCGCGTGTTTGCATGCCTGCCAGTACGCACCACCGCACGAGTTTGCAGTGAATGTGCCGCAAAGCATGGCCCAGGTGCGGGCGCAGACCTACGCTGACTACGCCTGGCCCGCCGCATGGGGCAAGCTGTACCAGCGCAATGGACTGACGCTGAGTCTGGCACTGGCTGCGGGGCTGGCGCTGTTCTTGTTGTTGGCATTGGCGCTCAACGGCACCCTTTGGGGAGCACAGGCGCAGGGCAACTTTTACGCCCTGTTCCCACACAACCTGCTGGTGAGCCTGTTTGCGCCGGTGTTCTTGTGGGCAGCGCTGGCATTGGGCCTGGGGGTGCGGCGCTTTTTGCGCGAGTTGACGCCCGCCACCAGTGGCCAAACTGCCAGTTCACCCGCAGTGGTTGAGGCAACACACGATGCCTTGACGCTCAAGTACCTCGACGGTGGACATGGCGAAGGCTGCCACAACGAGGACGATGCCCATACCCTGATGCGTAGACGCGCCCATCATCTGACCTTTTATGGCTTCCTGCTGTGCTTTGCTGCCACGAGCGTGGCGACGGTGTATCACTACGCTTTTGGCTGGCAGGCGCCCTACGACTTGCCGCGCCTGCCCAAGGTGCTGGGCGTGGCCGGTGGCATCAGTTTGCTGCTGGGCACAGCCGCTCTGTATCGCTTGAACCTTCTGCGTCACCCCGCACATGGTGATGTGCAGCAGCGCCCGATGGATCGGGGCTTCATTGCCTTGCTGTTTTTGACCAGCGCCACCGGCTTGGCCTTGTGGCTGGGGCGCGAGACTGCTGGTCTGCCGGCTTTGCTGGCGGTGCACCTGGGCGTGGTGATGGCCTTGTTTGCGACGCTGCCTTACGGCAAGTTCGCACACGGCATCTTCAGAAGCGCGGCCTTGCTGCGCTATGCGGTGGAAAAGCGCCAGCCTAGCGCGCTGGGTCTGCCGTCAGACTGACCTCGTATCGATGTGATCAGTGGGTGCGGGCAAAAAATACCGCGCTCATGAGCAGGCCGGTAGCAATCACTAGCAAGCGCACGGCCTGTGCCGGTAGGCGCCGGGCCAGACGTGCGCCCAGCAGACCGCCGGCCGTGGCAGCCAGCATCATCCACGCTGCTTGTGGCCAGGCGATGGCACCAGCCCAGGCGAAAGCGGCCACCGACAGCACCGACAGCACCAGCGAAGTCAGGTTCTTGAGGGCATTCACGGTGGTCAGGCGCGTCTCTCCGGTCAAGGTGTACATCGCCATCAGCAATATTCCCAGCCCACCGTTGAAGTAACCGCCGTAGACCGCCACCGAGGCCAAGCCTACCGCTCGCCACCTGGGCCAGCCTTGTTGGCCCCGGGCGCGGGTGAGTCGTGGCCCGAAGGCAAACAGCAGCGTGGCCAGCAGCAAAAGCCAGGGCACCAGCGACGAAAACACTTTGGCAGGCGTCACCAGCAACAGCAGCGCACCCGCAAGCCCACCCAGTGCAGCGATCGCCATGTCCCTGAGCAGCAGGGGCCTGGGAATTTCGGACAGCTCCTGTTTGAAACCCAAGGTGCTACCCAGGTAGCCCGGGCTCACTGCCATGGCACTGGTGGCATTGGCGGTGATGGGGGGAATGCCCGCCCACACCAGAGCCGGAAAGGTGAGGAAGCTACCTCCACCAGCGATGGCGTTTAACGTGCCGGCACCCAGGGCGGCCAGGCCCAAACCAGCCCAGGTCAGCAGGTGATCCATCAGCGCTGCAGGGCACTGACGCTGGCGTCTGTGTAAACCATGTCCATGGGGTAGCGTTGGCCGGCCAGATAGTCTTCCATGCACTTCAACACCAGGGGGCTGCGGTGGCGGTCTGCACTGGCGCGCATCTCGTCCGCAGTGAGCCACAAGGTGCGCACGATGCCGTGGTCCAGCCTGCGATCGGCTTGCAGTTCACCCAGTGTTCCGCAAAAGGCAAAGCGCAAGTAGGTAATGTCCTCTGCCATGGCCGGTCGGTGAAACCGTGAAAGGTAGATGCCTACCAGCGCGGTCGGCGTAAATGCGTAGGCGGTTTCTTCCAGGGCTTCGCGGGCGCAGCCTTCGGCGGGCGATTCACCCGGGTCCAAGTGACCGGCCGGGTTGTTCAGGCGCAGGCCTTCGGGTGTGTGTTCTTCAACCAGCAAAAAGCGACCATCCAGTTCAATGATGGCGGCTACGGTGACGCTGGGTTTCCATCGTGTGCTCATGCCTAATTATGTGTGGACCCGGTATGCACCAGAAAAATCAGGTCCGAAGTTGGCCCAAATTTGCTCAGGCGCAAGCTGTCGGACCCATGGTCACGGCAAAACTCATGTAAGCTTGCTGGAAGTTTTGTATCCCTTTGTGAGGACAGTGACATGCTGATTGGTGTACCGAAAGAGACAACACCGGGCGAAACCCGTGTGGCCATGACACCGGAGACGGCCAAAAAGCTTAAAGCTCAGGGCCACACGCTGCGAGTGCAAGCGGGCGCGGGCGTGGCAGCCAGTGTGACCGACGAAGCCTATGTGGCTGCAGGCGCAGAAATCACCGATGCCGCAGGTGCTTTGGGTTGTGAACTGGTGCTCAAAGTGCGTGCGCCACAGGAAACCGAGATGGCGATGATCCCCGCAGGCACCACCCTGGTGGGCATGCTCAACCCCTTTGATGCAGCCGGCCTGCAGCGTTTGGCGACAGCGGGTCTCACGGCATATGCCCTGGAGGCGGCCCCCCGTACCACTCGTGCCCAGAGCATGGATGTGCTGAGCTCTCAGGCCAATATCGCCGGCTACAAGGCCGTCATGATGGCCGCCGACAAATACCAGCGCTTCTTTCCCATGCTCATGACGGCGGCTGGCACGGTCAAGGCCGCACGCGTCGTGATTTTGGGTGTGGGCGTGGCCGGCTTGCAGGCGATTGCCACTGCCAAGCGCCTGGGAGCCGTGATCGAGGCCTCCGACGTGCGCCCTAGTGTCAAGGAGCAGATCGAATCCCTGGGTGGTAAGTTCATCGATGTGCCCTACGAAACCGATGAAGAACGCGAAGCTGCGCAGGGAGTGGGAGGCTACGCCAAACCCATGCCGCCCAGCTGGCTGGAGCGCCAGAAGGCCGAAGTGGCCAAGCGCGTGGCACAGGCCGATGTGGTGATCTCCACGGCACTGATTCCTGGACGTGCGGCCCCCACGCTGATCACTGAGGATATGGTCAAGAGCATGAAGCCTGGTTCGGTGATTGTGGACATTGCCGCGGGCAAGGGCCCCAACGGTGGCGGCAACTGCCCCTTGTCTGAAGCGGACAAAACCGTGGTGAAGCACGGCGTCACCCTGATCGGCGATACCAATCTGCCAGCCTTGGTTGCGGCGGACGCCTCAGCACTCTATGCCCGCAATGTCATCGATTTTCTCAAGCTCATCATCAACAAAGACGGTGCCTTGCATACCGACATGAGCGACGACATCGTTGCCGCCTGCCTGATGGCCCAGGGTGGCAAGGTGTTGCGAGCCTGAAGGCCCGCTGCTGCTCATCAGCTTGAACGCACATTTAAACAATCGGAGCGTCCCATGGATCTTGTCTCTCCCACGATCACCAATCTGATCATTTTTGTTCTGGCCATCTACGTGGGCTACCACGTCGTCTGGACTGTGACCCCCGCCCTGCACACCCCCTTGATGGCGGTGACCAACGCGATTTCGGCCATTGTCATCGTGGGTGCCATGCTGGCAGCCGCCATGACCGAAACCACTCTGGGCAAGACCATGGGTGTGCTGGCCGTGGCGCTGGCGGCCGTCAACGTGTTTGGTGGATTTTTGGTGACCCGGCGCATGCTGGAAATGTTCAAGAAGAAAGAAAAGAAAGCTGCGCCCAAGGCTGAAGGAGCTGCCAAATGAGCATGAACCTCGTCACTCTTTTGTATCTGGTTGCCAGCGTCTGCTTTATTCAGGCCCTCAAGGGGCTGAGCCACCCCACGACCTCCATACGCGGCAATATCTTCGGCATGACCGGCATGGCGATTGCCGTGCTGACCACCGCTGCATTGATCTTGCAGCTGTCTGCTGGCAACCTTCAAGGCATGACCTGGGTTCTGGGCGGGCTGTTGGTGGGCGGCGCGGCCGGCGCCATCATGGCCAACCGAGTTGAAATGACCAAGATGCCCGAGCTGGTGGCCTTCATGCACAGCATGATTGGTTTGGCAGCCGTGTTCATTGCGGTGGCCGCTGTGGCAGAACCCTACGCATTTGGCATTGTGGCCAAGGGTGTAGCCATCCCCGCCGGCAACCGTCTGGAGCTGTTTCTGGGTGCTGCCATTGGCGCCATTACTTTCAGCGGCTCGGTCATCGCCTTTGGCAAGCTGTCGGGCAAGTACAAGTTCCGTCTGTTTCAGGGTGCACCTGTGACCTTTGCCGGTCAGCACAAGCTCAATCTGGTGCTGGGTCTGGCCACCGTCGGTCTGGGTCTGGTGTTCATGTTCACCGAAAGCTGGCCTGCTTTCTTTGCCATGCTGGCACTGTCCTTTGTGATGGGTGTGCTCATCATCATTCCCATTGGCGGCGCGGATATGCCGGTGGTGGTGTCTATGCTCAACAGCTACTCGGGTTGGGCCGCTGCGGGCATCGGCTTCAGTTTGAACAACAGCATGCTGATCATTGCCGGCTCCCTGGTGGGTAGCTCGGGTGCGATTTTGAGCTACATCATGTGCAAGGCCATGAACCGCTCTTTCTTCAATGTGATTCTGGGTGGCTTTGGGGGCGATGAAGCTTCTGCAGGCCCTGCCGGTGCGGCTGTGCAGCGCACCGTCAAGAGCGGTAGCGCAGATGATGCCGCCTTTGTGCTGGGCAACGCAGAGACCGTGGTGATCGTGCCGGGCTATGGCTTGGCCGTGGCGCGGGCTCAACATGCGGTCAAGGAGCTGGCAGCCAAACTCACCGAGAAGGGCATCACCGTCAAGTACGCCATCCACCCGGTGGCAGGACGCATGCCCGGTCACATGAACGTGCTGCTGGCCGAGGCCGAAGTGCCCTATGACCAGGTCTTCGAGATGGAGGATATCAACGGCGAGTTCGGTCAGGCCGATGTGGCGATCATTCTGGGGGCCAACGATGTGGTGAACCCAGCTGCCCACACCAAGGGCAGCCCTATCTACGGTATGCCGATTCTGGAGGCTTATAAGGCCAAGACCATCATCGTGAACAAGCGGTCCATGGCCGCGGGTTATGCCGGTCTGGATAATGAACTCTTCTACATGGACAAAACCATGATGGTGTTTGGTGACGCCAAAAAAGTGGTCGAGGATATGTGCAAGGCCGTTGAGTGAAATTCCACAGTGCCGGTGTGGTGGCCGGCAAGACATCAGAAGCACGAGGAGACGGTCAACGATAAAGTCCGTCCATCAAAATGGAGACAGCAACCATGACAGAGCGAATTTGGCTTTCGAGTTATCCGCCCGGCGTGCCGGCTGATCTGGCGGAACTTCCTTATACCTCCCTGGTGGCCATGATGGAGGACAGCTTCAGTCGGCATGCCGCGCAGGCCGCCTTTAGCTTTCTGGGCAAGCACATCAGCTATGGCCAGATTGATCGACAGAGCCAGGCGCTCGCTGGCTATCTGCAGGGTCTGGGCTTGAGTCGGGGTGACCGTGTGGCCATCATGATGCCCAATGTTCCCCAATACCCGATCGCGGTGGCGGCCATCCTGCGCGCAGGTTACGTGGTGGTGAACGTGAACCCGCTGTACACCGCACGCGAGTTGGAGCATCAGCTCAAGGACTCGGGGGCCAAGGCCATCGTCATCATCGAAAATTTTGCGGCCACCCTGCAAAAGTGCATCGGCGCGACCCAGGTCCGCCATGTGGTGATGTGTGCCATGGGCGACTGCCTGGGTGCACTGAAGGGCGCGGTGGTGAATCTGGTGGTGCGTCGTGTCAAAAAAATGGTGCCCGACTTTCATTTGCCCGGCGCGGTGGCCTTTAACACTGCTCTGGCGCAGGGCATGCGCGGCACCTTCAAGCGCCCGGAGCTCACGCTCGATGATATGGCGGTGCTGCAGTACACAGGGGGTACTACGGGCGTATCCAAAGGTGCGGTGCTCCTGCATCGCAACCTGGTCAGCAATGTCGTTCAGGCCGAAGTCTGGCTGGCCCCGAGCTTGAGCAAGCTGGGCAGTGAGGTGCAGCTGGCCACCGTGTGCGCATTGCCGATGTACCACATCTTCGCTTTCACGGTGACTATGCTGTTTCTCCGACTGGGCGGCAAAACGGTGTTGATCCCCAATCCACGTGATCTGCCAGCGGTGTGCAAAACGCTGTCCAAGGAAACCTTTCACCTGTTTCCGGCGGTCAACACCCTGTTCAACGCACTGATGAATCACCCCGACTTTGAAACGGTCAATTGGGGGGCGCACAAGATTGCGATTGGCGGCGGCATGGCAGTTCAAAGCGCTGTGGCAAAGCAGTGGCTGGCTCGCACCGGTGTACCGATCACCGAGGCCTACGGCTTGTCTGAAACCAGCCCGCTGGCCACCGGCAATCCGGTGACCAACACCGAGTTCACCGGTTCTATTGGTGTGCCCGTGTCCAGCACCTGGGTCATGTGCGTGGATGATGAGGGTCAGGAGGTGCCTCTGGGACAGCCCGGCGAAATTGCCATACGTGGTCCACAGGTCATGGCGGGTTACTGGCAACGGCCGGATGAGACCGCCAAGGTCATGCTGCCGGGGGGCTGGTTCAAGACCGGTGACATCGGCATCATGGACGAGCGTGGCTACGTGCGCATCGTGGATCGCAAGAAAGACATGGTGCTGGTCAACGGTTTCAATGTGTACCCCAATGAGATTGAAGAGGTGGTCTCGGCCTGCCCAGGCGTACTGGAATGTGCGGCGGTGGGCGTGGCCGATGAGCACACTGGCGAAGCGGTCAAGCTGGTGGTTGTGCGCAAGGATCCTGCCTTGACAGAAGAGCAGTTGCATGCCTTTTTCAAGGACACCCTGACCGGCTACAAGCGGCCGAAAGTCATCGAGTTTCGAGATGACTTGCCCAAGACACCAGTGGGCAAGGTGCTGCGCCGCGAGTTGCGTGACAAGCGCTGAACCCGGCCAGGGCCGCATCGCTATCATCAGCGCCCTTCACGAGGAGCTGTCCGCGGTACTGCTGGCCTTGAACACGGCCACAGAAGAGCGAGTAGGAGGTTCCGGTAAGGTTGAAAAGGTTAGTGTTGCCGGACGGGAGTTTTCACTGGGGCGCTTGGGTGGCCGTGAGGTCGTAATGGTGTTGTCGAAGGTGGGCAAGGTGGCAGCAGCGGCCACGGCGACGGTACTTGCCGAGCGTTTTGATGTGCAGGCGATGTTGTTTACTGGCGTGGCAGGGGGCTTGGGCCCAACGGTGCGTGTGGGCGACGTGGTGGTGGCCAGCCAGTTTTTGCAGCACGATCTGGACGCTTCACCGCTTTTTCCTCGGTATGAAGTGCCCTTGTACGGTCGCAGCCGCTTCGACGCTGATCCCCAGCTTTCTGCGGCCTTGATGCAGGCGGCCCAAGCGACCTTGTCGGATATGCGCGGCACGCTAGGCGCCGCCGCCGTGAACGAATTTGACTTGCACCAGTCCCAGGTTTATTCGGGTCTGGTGATCAGTGGCGACCGGTTTGTATCTACGAGCCAGGAAAGTCTGGCCTTGGTTCAGGCCTTGCCCGAGGCCCAGGCGGTCGAGATGGAGGGCGCGGCCATCGCCCAGGTTTGCCATGATTACGGACTGCCATTTGCCGCGGTTCGTACGATTTCAGATCGAGCAGATGATGCCGCTCATGCGGACTTCAACCGGTTCATCTCCGAAGTGGCCAGTCGCTATTCGGCCGCCATCATCCAGCGGGCGCTCGCGCTGCTTTGAATCTGCTTTAAGGCTGCAGGAATCCACGCCCAAGCGGCCTTACTTGAGCCAGCCGCGGCGACGGAAGTACCACATGGGCACCAGCGCGCTACCCAGCATCAGCAGGAGGGCGTAGGGGTAGCCCCAGCCTTGTTCCAGCTCGGGCATGAAGCGAAAGTTCATGCCGTAAATGCTGGCAATCAGGGTAGGTGGCAACAGGGCCACACTGGCCA
>JBJOJH010000352.1:0-4317 GCA_046046715.1 Pseudomonadota bacterium
GCGTTGTCTCCAACGCACCCGTCAATCAACTGATTTATGACGCCTTGCTGCTTTTGCAGCATCGGGGTCAAGATGCCGCAGGCATCGTCACCCAGCAGGAGCGCAAGTTCTTCATGCACAAGGCCAAGGGCATGGTGCGTGATGTGTTCCGCACTCGCAACATGCGCTCCTTGCCTGGTAACTGTGGCCTGGGGCAAGTGCGTTACCCGACGGCGGGTAATGCATTCAGTGAAGAAGAGGCCCAGCCCTTTTACGTGAATGCGCCTTTTGGCATCGTGCTGGTGCACAACGGCAATTTGACCAATGCCCATGCGCTCAAGGCGGAGCTGTTCAGCACTGATCACCGGCACATCAATACCGAGAGCGATTCTGAGGTGCTGCTCAACGTGTTGGCGCACGAAATCGAGCGCACCACGCGGGGCTTGCCCCTGCAAGCGGCTGACCTTTTTGCCGCAGTACGTCAGGTGCACCGCCGGGTCAAGGGGTCTTACGCCGTGATTGCACTGATTGCAGGGCATGGTGTGCTTGCATTTCGTGATCCGTTTGGCATTCGCCCTTTGTGCATGGGGCGCGCGGATGATGGTGTTGCCATCGCCAGCGAGTCGGTCGCCCTTGAGGGCGTTGGCTATG
This sequence comes from Pseudomonadota bacterium, assembly GCA_046046715.1. Classification (GTDB taxonomy): domain Bacteria; phylum Pseudomonadota; class Gammaproteobacteria; order Burkholderiales; family Burkholderiaceae_C; genus JBEEJZ01. The sequence goes on from JBJOJH010000352.1 coordinate 631, forward strand.
CTTTTGAGCGCAATGTCGAGCCTGGTGAGGCCGTGTTCATCGAGCTAGGTGGCAAGGTGCATGCCCAGCAGTGTGCAGATGCGCCACGCTTGAACCCCTGCATTTTTGAGTACGTGTACCTGGCGCGCCCCGATTCGGTGATGGACAACATTTCGGTTTACCAGGCCCGCTTGAATCTGGGGGAGTCGCTGGCCAAACGTCTGGTCTCCACCGTGCCGCCCAGCGAAATCGATGTGGTGATCCCCATTCCCGAGTCCAGTCGACCCAGCGCTGCGCAGCTTGCGCAGTTGCTGGGTTTGCCGTACCGCGAGGGTTTCGTCAAGAACCGCTACGTGGGCCGCACCTTCATCATGCCAGGCCAGTCGGTTCGAAAAAAATCCGTACGCCAAAAGCTCAACGTGATCGCCAGCGAGTTCAAAGGGCGTAACGTGTTGCTGGTGGATGACTCCATCGTGCGTGGAACCACCAGCCGTGAAATCGTGCAGATGGCCCGGGACGCGGGTGCCCGCAAGGTCTACATGGCCAGTGCTGCGCCGCCGGTTCGATTTCCCAACGTCTATGGCATTGATATGCCCACCAGCACCGAGCTGGTGGCGCACAACCGAACGGTCGAAGAGATACGCGACATCATCGACTGCGACGCCCTCATATATCAGGATGTCGAAGGGATGAAGAGGGCGATTGGTTCCCTCAATCCGGCGATTCAGGGCTTTGACGCATCCTGTTTTGATGGTATCTACGTGACTGGCGATATCACCTCTACCGATATTGAGCGCTTGAATGAAAAGCGTGTGGGTGGCGACGAAAGCCAGGAGGACAGCTCTCGCCTGGCTCTGCCCAATCCCGCTGATTGATCTTTTCGAGCCAATTTGTTTTCACTTTGAATGCGCCATGACGACCCGACCATTGCCCGAAAATCTTCATCTTGAGACGCTTGCCGTACGCGCGGCTGTGGACAAGACGCAGTATGGCGAAAACGCCGAAGCCCTTTTCCTGACGTCCAGTTTTGTTCAACCCGATTGCGAAACTGCTTCCCGACGGTTTGCCGGCGAGGAAGATGGCTACATCTACTCGCGTTTTACCAACCCCACTGTGGCCAGCATGGAAAAGCGTCTGGCCGCTTTGGAGGGAACCGAGGCTTGCATAGGAACCTCCAGCGGCATGTCTGCTGTGCTGCTCTTGTGCATGGGGCTATTGAAGGCCGGTGACCACGTCGTGTGTTCGCAATCGGTTTTTGGATCCACCATGAAGCTGATTGGCACCGAGTTTGGCAAATTTGGTGTGGAGAGCAGCTTTGTTTCCCAGACCGACCTGGCCGAGTGGCGAGCTGCAGTGAGGCCCAATACGCGCTTGCTGTTTGCGGAGACGCCCACCAATCCACTGACCGACGTATGTGACATTGCGGCTCTGGCCGAAGTGGCGCACGAGGCTGGTGCCTTGCTGGCAGTCGACAACTGTTTTTGTTCGCCCGCCTTGCAGCAACCCGCCAAGCTGGGAGCCGACATCATCATCCACTCGGGTACCAAGTACCTCGATGGACAAGGCCGGGTCATTGCCGGTGCCTTGTGTGCCAGCGAGAAGCTCATCAAGGACAAATTCATCCCCGTCATGCGCAGTGCCGGCATGAGCTTGTCGCCGTTCAATGCCTGGGTCGTGCTCAAGGGCATGGAAACTCTGGGCATACGCATGGAGGCCCAGTCGCAACGTGCCCTGGAGCTTGCACGCTGGCTGGAGTCCCATCCTAAAGTCGCTCGTGTTTATTACCCTGGCCTGAAGAGCCATCCCCAGCATGAACTGGCCATGCGGCAGCAATCCGGCAAAGGTGGTGCCGTGCTTTCGTTTGATGTGAAGGCGGCGGATGCCGAATCTGCACGACTTGGGGCGTTCTCTGTCATCGACAGCACACAACTCATGTCGGTAACTGCCAATCTTGGCGATGTTAAGACCATCATCACGCACCCCGCGAGTACCTCACATGGACGTCTCACCGAGGCACAGCGAGCGGCGGCGGGTATCGGCCAGGGTCTGATTCGCATCGCGGTCGGCCTGGAACATCTTATTGATTTGAAGGCTGACCTTGCACGTGGCCTGGAACAACTGAAATGACTCTCACAGACACCACCGGCCCCGGCCGGGTCCGTACCCGCTTTGCCCCATCGCCCACCGGCTTTATTCACCTGGGCAACATACGCTCGGCTTTGTACCCCTGGGCCTTTGCCCGTGCCAACGGCGGTGACTTCATTTTGCGTATTGAAGATACCGACCTGGATCGCTCCACTCAGGCTGCAGTGGATGTCATCATCGAAGGCATGCGCTGGCTGGGTCTGGACTACGACGAAGGGCCGTTCTACCAGATGCAGCGCATGGACCGTTACAAGGCAGTTTTGGCAGACTTGCAGGCCGCAGGCCACGTTTACCCCTGTTACATGAGCGTGCAGGAGCTGGATGCCTTGCGTGAAGCTCAAATGCTGGCCAAGGAAAAGCCCCGCTACGACGGCACTTGGCGGCCTGAACCTGGCAAAGTGCTGCCTGTGCCGCCACAAGGCGTGCAACCGGTGCTGCGCTTTAAAAATCCCCAGGGTGGCGTGGTGGCCTGGGATGACAAGGTCAAGGGCCGTATTGAGATTCATAACGATGAGCTGGATGATCTGGTGATTGCACGACCCGATGGCACGCCCACCTACAACTTTTGTGTGGTGGTGGATGACATCGATATGGCCATCACTCACGTGATTCGGGGTGATGACCACGTCAACAACACGCCGCGTCAGATCAATATCTTCCGTGCCTTGGGCAAGGAACCGCCCGTTTATGCTCACTTGCCCACCGTGTTGAACGAACAGGGCGAGAAGATGAGCAAGCGCAACGGTGCCAAGCCTGTCACCCAGTACGCCGCCGAGGGCTATTTGCCCAACGCCATGGTGAACTACCTGGCGCGCCTGGGCTGGAGCCATGGCGATGATGAAATCTTTAGCCGTGAGCAGTTCTTGCAGTGGTTCAACCTGGATCACCTGGGACGCAGCGCGGCACAGTTTGACGAAGCCAAGCTGCGTTGGGTGAATGGGCAGCACCTTAAAACCCTGGACAACGCCGAGCTTGCACCCTTGGTGGCCCGGCATTTGCAGGAGCGGGGCGTCGTCGCAGACGAGCGCTTGCCACGGATTTGTGGCTTGTTCAAAGATCGTTGTGACACCACGGTTGTCCTCGCCGACTGGGCTGCCACCTTTTATGGCGACGTGACCGTTAGTGCCGAGGACTTGGCTCAACATGTCACACAGGCTGTTCGTCCGGTGCTGGCTCAGCTTGTCGAGAAGTTGGAAGCCAGTCCGTGGGACAAGCTCTCCATTGCGGGCGCCATCAAAGAGGTTTTGGCCGCTAGTGGCCTTAAAATGCCTCAGCTTGCAATGCCGGTACGCGTTCTTGTCATGGGTACGCCTCAAACGCCGTCCCTGGATGCAGTGCTTGAGTTGAGTGAAAAGCAAAAAGTTTTGGAGCGTTTGAGGAAAGTCTGAAAATTATGTATATAATTTGAGGCTCAGAAGGTGATCAGCAATGTTAAGCAAAGCGATCCGATTTGGGGGTATAGCTCAGCTGGGAGAGCGCTTGCATGGCATGCAAGAGGTCAGCGGTTCGATCCCGCTTACCTCCACCAAAATTCTGAAACGGAAGTCCAAAAGGTTTTGACCC
>JBJOJH010000353.1:0-5308 GCA_046046715.1 Pseudomonadota bacterium
GAGTTCTGGATGGTGTCGCGCGGTGGCGTGGAGCCCTTTGATGGAGATCTGGATGATTACCAGCGCTACTTGCTGGATGAAGCCAAGAGGCAGCGCGAAGAAGCCAAAGAGGCTTACAAGGCACCTGCCAAGACCGAAAAGGCCAGCAACAAGCCCGTCAAGACCAGCAAGCCTGCGATCTCGGTCAAACCTATCAAGACCGAAATAGAGAAGATCGAAGCGCGCATGGCAGTGCTCAATACCCAGGGCGCTGGGTTGGAGGCCCAACTGTCCAATGCCCTTCACAGCGACATCGCGGCATTGGGTCGCGAGTTGAAGGTGGTCACCGACGAGCTGCGAGACCTGGAAGACCGCTGGATGGAACTGTCCAGCCAGCTCGAAGAGGCAGGCGTCTGAACTAAAGCATGCCGCGCAGCTCGTGCGCGGCGGCTTGCAGGACCGGCAGGCTGTCTCGCAGCATCGATTCAGCTGTGCGCTGATAGGTGGCGGTCACCATGTTCAGCGCCGCCACCACCCGCCCCTGCGGGTTGCGCAGGGGCACCGCCAGGGCTTGCACGCCCAGCTCGTGTTCTTCAACCGCCAGGCAGTGGTCCTCCCGGGCGACCTGAGCAAGGCGCTGTCGCAGCGCACGCACCTCCGTCAGGGTGTGCGCAGTCAGGCGTGCCAAGTTTCGGTTTTTGAGCCATGCGCCCAGGTCAGCGCGGCTCTTGGACGCCAACAGAATCTGCCCGGTTGAGGTGGCGTGCGCTGGAAGGCGAGCACCCAGGTGCAGACCATAGGCCAGCAGGCGGTCCATGCCGATCAGGTGCTGGCGTAACTCATTGCCACTGCGCGCCACGATAACCACCTCGTCCCCATCCAGCACCACGGCTGAAAACGACTCCTGGGTGGTTGCACTCAAGCGACCCAGCATGGGCTGCAGCACGCGGGGCAGCCTGGCAGAGGCTAGATAGCTGCCCGAGAAACGCAGCACCTTGGGCGATAGCCAAAAATAACTGCCATCAGTTTCCAGGTAGCCAAGATGCGCAAGAGTCAGCAAATGTCTGCGGGCCGCAGCCCGGGTAATGCCGGTGCGCTGCGCGGCCTGGGTGGCATTGAGGCGCTGACGTTCGGTATCAAAGCTCTCCAGAACTGCCATGCCTTTGGCCATGCCGGCAATCAGGTCGGCTGAGGCGATGCCTGTGCTGGCTTGCTCGTTGGGTGACATGAGATACAGGCTCCGGTCAAGAGTATTGGTATTTGCGCGATGATCGCACAGCCTAGCCGATCATCGCGCAACTCCCGAGCGCAAGAGGTATCCAAATCCTAGTTGGAAACTAAGCTTCGACTTGCACCAACAACATCAGGAGACTGTTCATGCGTACCCAAGTTGCCATCATCGGCGCCGGCCCCTCGGGCTTGTTGCTCGGACAGTTGCTTTACAAGGCCGGCATCGACGCCATCATCATCGAGCGCCAGTCTGGCGACTATGTCTTGGGGCGTATCCGTGCCGGTGTGCTGGAACAAGTCAGCATGGACCTGCTCGATGAGGCTGACGTGGGCCAGCGCATGCATGCTGAAGGCCTGATCCATGGGGGCTTTGACATGCTGTTCAAGGGCGAGCGCCATCGCATCGACATGAACAAGTTGACCGGCGGCAAGAACGTGATGGTGTACGGCCAGACCGAAGTCACCCGCGACCTGATGGACGCCCGTCAGGCCGCCGGTTTAACCACCGTGTATGAGGCCAGCAATGTCACTCTTCACGACTTCGACTCCGCGACGCCGAGCGTCCGCTATGAGAAAGACGGCCAAACCCATGAGATTCAATGTGACTTCATCGCAGGTTGTGACGGTTTTCATGGCGTGTGTCGCGCAAGCGTGCCACGCACTTCCATACGCGAGTTTGAGAAGGTCTATCCCTTTGGCTGGTTGGGTGTGCTGTCTGACACGCCCCCCGTGCATGACGAGCTGATTTACGCCAACAGCCCTCGCGGCTTTGCCTTGTGCTCGCAGCGCAGCACGACCCGCAGCCGCTACTACTTGCAAGTACCACTTACTGACAAAGTCGAAGACTGGTCGGACGAAGCCTTCTGGCAGGAGCTGCGCATGCGCCTGGACGCTGAAGCCAGTGAAAAGCTGGTCACCGGCCCCAGCATAGAAAAAAGCATAGCCCCCTTGCGCAGCTTTGTGACCGAGCCCATGCGCTTTGGTCGCATGTTCCTGGCCGGTGATGCTGCGCATATCGTGCCCCCCACTGGCGCCAAGGGCTTAAACCTGGCCGCCACAGACGTGAAATACCTGTCCAACGCCCTGATCGAGTTCTACAAGGACCACACCGAAGCGGGCATCGATGACTATTCCGAGCGTTGCCTGCGTCGCATCTGGCGCGCCGAGCGCTTTTCATGGTGGTTCACCAGCCTGATGCACCGCTTTCCAGAAAACGGCGAGATTGGACAGAAGTTTCAGGAGGCAGAGTTGGACTACATCATCCACTCCGAGGCGGGTTCCCGCTCGGTTGCTGAAAACTACGTGGGCTTACCGCTGGATTTTGGCGACTGAGTCGAACACCTGAGACAGCGGTTCACAGAGCGGGCTCTCGACCCCTATTGCTGAGAGGCCTGCCGCCCCCGAACAAAGGCGTCGATGATCTGGGCGGATTCGGGCTTCTTGTTGCCCCGGGCAAAGTCCAGGGCCGTGAGGCCGGCGCCGTTGACGATGGTGGGGTCGGCACCGGCTTCCAATAGGGTTTTGACAGCCGAAGGGGTGCCATACATGGCTGCCATCATCAGCGGGGTGCTATCGTTAGGAGAGCTGGCATCGATGTAGGCATCGTGCTCCAGCAACAAATTGATGAGGGGTACATTGCCAGCGGTCGCAGCGTAATGCAGGGGCGTCCAGCCGGGCTTGTTGACGTCGGCTCCCTTGGCGATCAAGGCTTGAGCCAATTCATCAAAGCCCTTGAGCACCGCAATCATCAGCGCGCTTTCGTCCTTGGCGTTTCGGGCTTCCAGGTCAATTTTGGGCGTGTCCATCAGCATGCGGGCAATGCCGGTGGCCGAGCTTTTAAGAGCTAAGAACAGGCCATGCTCGCCCGCCTCGTTACGGGTGTTGGCATCAAATCCGCGTTGCAACAAGCGCTGAACGACAGGCGGATCGTTGCGCTTGATGGCCGAAAAATAATCTTCAAACGATCCGGCATAGCACCAGGAAAATCCATATAAAACAATGGATAAAACAATTTTCTTCATGTTTTACAAGAGGTTTTTGGCAACCGAGCTGGCGGGCAGGCGAAACAAGGTTTCGAAGTTCTGACTGGTGATGGCACCAATGTCTTCCGGGCTCAGGCCCTTGATCTGCCCGATCTGTTTGGCAACGTAGGGCACAAAGGCGGGCTGATTGGTTTTACCCCGGTACGGTACTGGCGCCAGGTAGGGACTGTCAGTCTCGATGAGGATGCGATCGAGCGGCACAAAGGCCGCGACATCCCGAATGTCCTGAGCGCTCTTGAAAGTGATGATGCCCGAGAAAGAAATATAAAAACCCAGGTCCAGTGCCGCTCTGGCGACCTGCACGGTTTCGGTAAAGCAGTGGAAAACACCTCCTGCCGACCCGGCCGATCCATCTTCTCCTTGTTCTCGCAGGATGGCCAGGGTGTCGTCAGAGGCACTACGGGTGTGAATGATCAGTGGTTTGCCCAAGGCACGTGCGGCTTGAATATGTGTACGAAAGCGGTCCCGCTGCCATCCCATATCTGCCAGAGAGCGCTCACCAAGGCGGTAGTAGTCCAAGCCGGTCTCGCCTATGCCGATGACTCTGGGCTTTTGGCCTAACGTCAGCAGGTCCTGCAGGCTGGGCTCGGTGACGCCTTCGTTGTCGGGGTGCACCCCCACGGTGGCCCACAGGTTGTCGTAACGGGTCGCCAGGGCGTGGACAGACTCAAACTCTTCCAGGGTGGTGCAGATGCACAAGGCACGATCGACTTGGGCTTGCGCCATGGCGGTCTGCAGATCGGACAACTGGCTGATGAGTTCCGGAAAAACGAGGTGACAGTGTGAATCTACGTACATGAAGGGGGAAGAGAAATCGAAGTTAGCAGGCGTACCGGAGACGGTCGCTGCCGGGACTGCTGCTCAACAAGTCTTCAATGCGAGATTTCAATTGCAGGGACTTGCTGTCGTTTGAAAAACGAAAGCCGATGCCTTGTGGCCGACCATTGACCGCCCGTGCCGGCGTGACCCAAGCCACGGTTCCAGCCACGGGGTAGCTCTGCTTGTCTTGCGGCAGCGACAGCAGGACATACACGTCATCGCCCAGCCGATATTCGCGCGGCGTGGGAATGAAAAGTCCGCCATTGGTAAACAGCGGAATGAAGGACACCTGCAGTTCTGCCAGGTCTTTCACGGCCAGACGAATCACGCTGGGCCGAAGGGCTGTTGTCGAGCTCATGATCTTTTTCCTGTGTGCGGGTGGATGACAGCTTGCGCCTGAGACATCAGCGCTTCAGTCATCAAACCCGCCGAATAAGGGTGTTCTACGGTCCGCATTGTCCTGGAAAGGGTGCCAGCCCAGCCAGCCAGGGCTGACATGGAAGGCGATGCTGGAAGGTCTTGAACCTCAAAAAAACGAGGACTGCCGCCGGTGGCTTTGACCATGAGGTCGTGACACACTTTTTGAAGCGCATCCACCAGGACGGGGGCAGGCCAGTCCTTGACCGCTGAGACGTCCCCACGCGAGGCAGCCTTGGGGAAGCCGGCCCACATGCGCGCATCCAGGCCGGCTTGGGCGTGGCGCAAGGCATCTTCGGGCCGGCCACCGGCTGCGCGCAGCAAGGTGGGTGCCACATCAGCGGCGACACCGGCCTGTTTCAGCCAGGCCAGCGCCTCATCAAACGAGGGCCACAACATGTTGTGCACCTGACAGCGGCTACGTATGGTGGGCAACAACTGATGGGCCGCCTCTGAGGCCAGCACAAAGCGCACGTCACCGGCGGGTTCCTCCAGGGTTTTAAGAAGCGCATTGGCCGTGATGTGGTTCATGCGCTCAGCCGGAAAAATCAGCACTACCTTGCCACGGCCACGCCCGCTGGTGCGCTGGGCAAACTCAACGGCGTCGCGCATCGCGTCCACCCGAATTTCCTTGCTGGCCTTACGTTTCTTGTCGTCGATGTCCGATTGGGCTTTTTCGGGCAAGGGCCAGCCCAAGTCCAGCATATCGGTCTCAGGCATCAGCACACACAAATCGGCATGGGCGCGTACATCGATGGCGTGGCAGCTGGTGCAGTGTCCGCAGGCGCCATGGGCTTGGGGCTGGTCGCATAGCCAGGCAC
>JBJOJH010000354.1:0-6566 GCA_046046715.1 Pseudomonadota bacterium
AAACCTGTCAGCCCCCAAAGCGCACTGGCCGCGCAAGGCGAATTGCAATGCCGTATTCTTTCGGGTTGCCCGCCACATTCATAGCGGGCTAGGATCAATCCAGCATGCAAGCCCTAACGACCGAGATCACCCAACCCGACGCAGATTCCGCCGATCTGGCCCCAGTGCCTGCGGGTGTGTTTGTGCGTTTTCCCGATTCGCCGTTTGAGCTGTACCAGCCTTACCCGCCTGCGGGTGACCAGCCCGAGGCGATACGTCAGCTGGTGGAGGGGGTCAACGATGGCGAGGTGTTCCAGACCCTTTTGGGGGTAACAGGCTCGGGCAAGACCTTCACCATGGCCAATGTAATTGCACGCCTGGGCCGGCCTGCGATTGTGTTTGCGCCCAACAAAACCTTGGCGGCGCAGCTGTACAGCGAGTTTCGGGAGTTCTTTCCAAAGAATGCGGTCGAGTACTTCGTCAGCTATTACGACTATTACCAACCCGAGGCCTACGTTCCCCAGCGCGACCTGTTCATCGAAAAAGACTCCGCCATCAATGAGCACATTGAGCAAATGCGGCTCTCGTGCACCAAAAGCATCCTGGAGCGGCGTGATGTGGTGATTGTGGCCACGGTGTCGGCCATCTACGGTATTGGGCAGCCTGAGGCCTATCACCAGATGGTGATGACACTGCGCACCGGCGACAAGTTGGGCCAGCGCGACATGATTGCCCAGCTGATACGCATGCAATACAAGCGCAACGACCTGGACTTTGTGCGGGGCAGCTTTCGGGTGCGGGGCGACACCATCGACATCTTTCCCGCCGAGCACAGCGAGATGGCGATTCGTGTCGAGTTGTTTGACGACGACATCGAGTCACTGCAGCTGTTTGACCCACTCACCGGCCGCATCAGGCAAAAAATACCTCGTTTCACCGTGTACCCCGGCAGCCACTACGTCACGCCGCGCGATCAGGTGCTGACCGCTGTGGAGGCGATCAAGCACGAGCTGGTGGGCCGGGTGAAGCAGTTTGTGGACGATGGCAAGCTGGTGGAAGCCCAGCGCATCGAGCAGCGCACCCGCTTTGATCTGGAAATGCTCAGTGAAGTGGGGCACTGCAAAGGCATTGAAAACTACTCGCGCCATTTGTCGGGGGCTGCACCGGGCGAGCCGCCAGCCACCTTGACGGATTACCTGCCCAAGGACTCGGTCATGTTTCTGGACGAGTCGCATGTGCTGATCGGCCAGTTTGGCGGCATGTACAACGGCGACCGCTCGCGCAAAACGACTTTGGTGGAATATGGTTTTCGGCTACCGAGTGCGCTGGACAACCGGCCTCTCAAGTTTGACGAGTTCGAAACCAAGATGCGCCAGGCTATTTTTGTGTCGGCCACGCCAGGGCCTTGGGAAAACGAACACGCGGGGCAGGTCGTCGAACAAGTGGTGCGACCCACTGGCCTGGTGGATCCGGAGGTCGAGGTGCGACCGGCCACGCACCAGGTGGACGATGTGCTGCAGGAGATCCGCATTAGGGTCGAAAAATCTGAACGTGTGCTCATCACCACCCTGACCAAGCGCATGGCCGAGCAGCTGACCGACTACCTGACGGACAACGGCGTGAAGGTGCGCTACCTGCACAGCGATGTAGACACCGTGGAGCGCGTCGAAATTTTGCGTGATCTGCGCCTGGGTACTTTTGATGTGCTGGTGGGCATCAATCTGCTGCGCGAGGGTCTGGACATTCCGGAGGTGTCGCTCGTGGCCATTCTGGATGCCGACAAGGAGGGTTTTTTGCGTTCAGAGCGCTCGCTGATCCAGACCATAGGCCGTGCGGCCCGCAATCTGAATGGCCGTGCCATCTTGTACGCCGACAAGATCACAGATTCCATGAAAAAGGCGATAGGCGAGACCGAGCGCCGGCGCGAGAAGCAAACCGCCCATAACCTGGCTTTGGGCATCACCCCGCGGGCCATCGTCAAGCAGGTACGAGATTTGATTGATGGCGTTTACAGCGAAAAAGCGGGCAGGGAGGCTGACAAGCTCGAACGTGACGCCATGCAAAGGGCTCAGGTAGAGGAGATGAGCGAGAAAGACATTGCTCGCGAGATCAAACGCCTGGAAAAACTCATGATGGAGCATGCGCGCAATCTCGAATTTGAAAAGGCGGCGCAGGTACGGGACCAGCTGGGCCGCCTCAAGCAGCAGGCCTTTGGCGCACCGGGCACAGACAACGTGGTGCCCTTCAAAAATGCTTGAGTTGGTATAAAAGGTGACCGTTTGGTATTTTTACCCGAGCAATATGCTTGGTTTATGGCTATACTTGAGTCTCTTACTCAACCATACAACTGACTGGACACCGTCAGCCTGACTCAGGAACTTGCCATGCGACTCACCACAAAAGGCCGCTTTGCGGTCACGGCGATGATAGACCTGGGTCTGCGCGAGAGCGCCGGCCCGGTGACCCTGGCTGCCATCAGCCAACGCCAGCAAATTTCGCTTTCTTACCTGGAACAGTTGTTTGGCAAATTGCGCCGAAATCAGCTGGTGGAATCAACCCGGGGACCTGGTGGTGGTTACACCCTGGCACGCAATGCCGGTGACATCACGGTGGCAGAAATCATCACATCGGTCGATGAGGCGCTCGATGCAACCCAGTGTGGTGGCAAGGAGAACTGCCATGGTGATGGTGCCCGTTGCATGACGCATGACCTTTGGACCTCGCTGAATTCGAAAATGGTCGAGTTTTTGGGATCGGTCACCTTGCAAAAGCTGGTGGATGACCAGCTGGCCAAGGGTTTTAAACTTGACGAAAAGCCCACGGTGAAGCGCGCCATTTCTGCGATGCCGGTGGTCAAGCCCGTCAACATCAACGCCCCTAACTCGGTTTTTGCACTGGGCAACGCCTACTCAAAAGTCTGATGGGTTCGCTTTTTAATCACCAAACGCACTTCGTATGACACCGCATTTCCCCATTTACATGGATTACAGCGCCACCAATCCCTGCGACGAGCGGGTGGTGGATGCCATGATTCCCTGGTTGCGCGAGCACTTTGGCAACCCGGCATCACGCAGTCACGCCTGGGGCTGGGAGGCCGAGGCCGCTGTCGAAAATGCCCGCGCACAAGTTGCAGATCTGATTGGTGCTGATCCTCGCGAGATTGTCTGGACCTCTGGTGCTACTGAGTCCAACAACCTGGCACTCAAAGGCGCGGCTCATTTCTACAAGACCCGTGGCAAGCACCTGATTACCGTGAAGACTGAGCACAAGGCGGTGTTGGACACTTGCCGAGAGCTGGAGCGTCAGGGCTTTGAGGTAACTTACCTGGATGTACAGCCTGACGGTTTGGTGGACCTGGATGTTTTCAAGGCGGCCATACGTCCAGACACCATTCTGGCCAGCGTGATGTTCGTCAATAACGAAATTGGCGTGATTCAGGACATCGCTGCGCTAGGCGCCATCTGCCGCGAAAAAGGCGTAGTCTTTCATGTGGACGCCGCGCAAGCCACCGGGCGTGTGGACATCGACATGGCGACGCTACCCGTGGATTTGATGAGCCTGACCTCCCACAAGACCTATGGGCCTAAGGGTATCGGTGCCCTGTTTGTGCGCCGCAAGCCCCGTATTCGCCTTGAAGCGCAGATGCACGGAGGCGGTCATGAGCGTGGCATGCGCTCAGGTACCCTGCCTACGCACCAGATCGTCGGCATGGGTGAGGCTTATCGGATTGCCAAGGAAGAAATGGCGGGCGAGAACAAGCGCATACGTGCCCTGCACGAGCGCATGCTGGCTGGCCTGAAGGACGTCGAGCAGGTGTTCATCAACGGTCATACCGAAAAGCGTGTGCCGCACAACCTGAACATGAGTTTCAACTACGTGGAAGGTGAGTCGCTGATCATGGGGATCAAGGGACTTGCCGTTTCGAGTGGCTCGGCCTGTACCTCCGCATCTCTGGAACCCAGTTATGTGTTGCGCGCGCTGGGGCGCAGCGACGAGCTGGCCCACAGCAGCCTGCGCATGACCATCGGCCGCTGGACTACCGAGGCAGACATCGACTACGCGGTCGAGACCATCAAGGCCAACGTGGCCAAGCTGCGTGAGCTCAGTCCCCTGTGGGAGATGTACCAGGACGGTATCGATATCAGCACCATCCAGTGGGCAGCACACTAATTCAAGAATTCAAGAGGTAAGAAAAATGGCCTATTCAGAGAAAGTCGTCGATCACTACGAAAACCCCCGCAATGTGGGCAGTTTTGAAAAGGGTGATGAGTCCGTGGGTACCGGCATGGTCGGTGCACCTGCTTGCGGCGATGTGATGAAGCTGCAAATCAAGGTCAACCCCACCACGGGTGTGATTGAAGATGCGAGGTTCAAGACCTACGGTTGCGGATCGGCCATTGCGTCGAGTTCTTTGGTGACCGAGTGGGTCAAGGGCAAGACCCTGGATGAGGCGGCAGCCTTGAAAAACAGCCAGATCGCTGAAGAACTGGCGCTGCCGCCGGTCAAAATTCATTGTTCCATCCTGGCTGAGGACGCCATCAAGGCCGCAGTAGACGACTACAAGAAGAAACACGCCGCCTGAATCTGGACGCAACATGGCCGTAACCCTTACAGAATCAGCAGCTCGACACGTCAATCGCTACCTTGCCAAGCGCGGCAAGGGGCTGGGTGTGCGTCTGGGCGTCAAAACAACGGGGTGCTCCGGCCTGGCCTACACCATCGAATACGTGGATGAGATACCGGCAGAAGACACGGTCTTCGAAGATCATGGCGTGAAAGTACTGGTCGATCCCAAAAGCCTGGCCTACATCGATGGCACTCAGCTCGACTTTGTGCGCGAGGGGCTGAATGAGGGTTTTAGGTTCAACAACCCCAATGAGCGGGACAAGTGCGGCTGCGGCGAGTCGTTCCGGGTGTGAATTTACAGTCCAACGACTTCGAGCTGTTTGGAATAGCGGCTCAGTTTTCTCAAGATCGTGCCGCCCTGGACGCCCGCTGGAAAGAGCTTCAGCGCGAGGTACATCCCGATAAATTTGCGGCCCAAGGCGCAGCGGCCCAGCGCGTCGCGATGCAGTGGTCGGTGCGGATCAACGAGGCCTACCAGCGGCTGAAGGATCCCCTCAAGCGCGCGGCCTATTTGTGTGAGCTCAATGGAGCCCCGATCAAGGCTGACAGCAACACCGCCATGCCTGCCGCCTTTCTGATGCAACAAATGGCCTGGCGGGAGGCCTTGGACGATGCGCTGGCCATCTCAGACCTGCACGCGTTACAGACTGAACTGAACGCGGCGCAGACAAACGCGCTGCAGGCTTGCGAGCAGTTACTGGATGTTCATCATGACCCTGTCGCCGCAGTGGGGCAGGTGAGGGCGCTGATGTTCATTGAGCGCTTTGCCGCCGACCTGGACGATCGCATGGACAATCTGAGTCACACGGCGGCCTGAAACCGGGCTGCCTGAGGTCATCGGCCTCGTCAATTCACTAGATATATGGCGCTTCTGCAAATTTCCGAACCCGGACAGTCCCTCAACCCGCACCAGCGTCGCATTGCGGTGGGTATCGACCTGGGCACCACGCATTCTCTGGTGGCTGCCGTGCGCCACGGTGTGGCCGAGTGCCTGCCCGATGACAGTGGCCGTTTTATTTTGCCCTCGGTGGTTCGTTACCAGGATGGCGGCGCGCGCCAAATTGGCCATGAGGCCGTAGCTGCCATGGCTGCTGATCCGCAAAACACGGTTGCCTCGGTCAAACGCTTCATGGGGCGTGCCCTGTCCGATGTGGCGGGGCGTGAGAAATTGCCCTACAAATTTGTGGATCAGCCGGGCATGCTGGCACTCGACACTGCAGGTGGCATCAAGTCCCCGGTGGAAGTGAGCGCCGATATTCTGGCCACCTTGCGCTATCGGGCAGAAGACACGTTCAACGACGACGTGTTTGGTGCGGTGATCACGGTGCCCGCTTACTTTGACGACGCCCAGCGCCAGGCCACCAAAGATGCGGCCCAGCTGGCTGGCCTGAACGTGCTTCGTCTCATCAACGAGCCTACGGCTGCCGCCATTGCATACGGTCTGGACAACGCGAGTGAAGGCATTTACGCCATCTACGACCTGGGGGGCGGCACTTTTGACATTTCCGTCCTACGGCTTAGCCGTGGTGTGTTCGAGGTCATTGCCACGGGTGGCGATTCCGCACTTGGGGGCGATGACTACGACACGGCATTGGCAGACTGGGCCTTGGCTCAAACGGGCATGCAACTCACATCGCCATCCGATAAATCAGCGCTGAAGCAGGCTGCCCGCGCTTGCAAGGAGGCACTGACCGAGGCACCTGTGACCCGGTTGGTGATAAAGACGTCCTCGGGCTCGGCAGAGATCGAGGTGAGCCGCGAGAATTTTGAGGCTGTGACGGCGTCATTAACCGCACGGACATTAACGGCCGTACGCAAGGCGCTACGTGATGCCAAGCTAACCCCTGCCGATGTGCAGGGTGTCGTTATGGTGGGCGGCTCTACCCGCATGCCCCACATCCAAGGTGCCGTGGCGGCTTACTTTGGGCAGACACCTCTCACCAATCTGAACCCCGATGAGG
>JBJOJH010000355.1:0-4064 GCA_046046715.1 Pseudomonadota bacterium
ACAACGCGGGTATCGGTGAGACTTGACTGATAACGCACAGTGATTTGGTGGGAGATTTCGCTGGCCATGCGCTGTGCACTTTCCAGCTCGCGCCCCGTCAAGGGCTGTATATCGGCCCAAATGGTGGCCACATTCAGCCAAGTTCGGACCGGACCGCCGTAGCTGTCTTGCGCATTGCTTTGTCGCTGCAAGGTAATGCGCCGGTTTAGCTGACCCGCTCGTAATGAACTCATGGGATCGCCCTCATACGAAAGCGACCTTGTAGGGGTCAAGCAAACCATCAATAAATGGGAGCGCTTCCACGCGGCCGCGACTTAGAACTGCAATCTCTTCACGGTGGGCATAAAGGCTGCCGACACGTAACTTGATCCAGATCTTGATTCCCTCTGGCACCTGGGCGGCGCTGCCATACCCGGCATCGAAGGTGACCGATACCGCACCAATCTGCGGCAAGCAAACCGGCCAGATCTGACCAAACAAGGGTGTAATGCGGGCGGGCTCACAGGCGGTGTCCACCGTATAGGTGGCCCCAGGCATGACCTGCAGCGCAGACCCCATGTCAAGGTAATTGATCGAAACGACTGACTGAACCGGCGTCTTGAACAACAAAATGGCGTGCCCCGGCAAGCTGAAAGCTTGACCTGCGGGTACGCCCATCAGAGACGGGCCGGGAAAGCAGTCGAGCACTTGCTTCCAGCGGGCAGTGGTGAACTGCCTGCCGGTCAGGGTCTCGGCTGCTTGCCGGGCCGCAGTGATGAGCGATGCAATCAGCATGTCATCCTCGTCAAAATCCACCCGCAGATGGAGTTTGGCTTCCCACAGGGACACCGGCTCCTCTGAAGGTGGGGTGACGAGTTGCAATGGCATTTAGATCACCTGAACCACAGCAGCCTGATTGCCCACTTCTGCCGGTGCATAACGGGGGTTGACTCCGAGCAACTGGGCCGATGTGATGCTGGCGGCCACGCCAACGGTCACTGCGAGGCGCACAAAACCAAAGCCGTTCACAGTGTCGAGTTCTTCAGGCTTGACATTGATGAGCATCTGTTTGTTGTCACCCGTGGCTTTGACGATCTGGGTGACCGCTTTGCCGCTGATGTCTTTGGCACCCGTGCCTGAGCTGTCCAGCGCCTGCTGCAACTTGGCATCAACCGTGGCCGAGGTGCCAAGAACGCCAGTCTGCACCAGTGCCAGAAATCCGAGGTAGTTGGCAACCGACACCCAGCCGGTGCTGACCGCACCTGCGGCCTGTGTGGCCGGATCGATGGTTGCAAGTACTGCGAGCATCTCGCTTCCTTTTGAGTTGGGATACATGGTTTTTCCTTGTAGGGTCCGGCGGCTTAGCGCGCGCCGAGTTGGATGAAGGGGGACATGGTTGCGCTGCCCTTGGCTGGCGCAATAGGAGCGACGATCTTGGATTGGCCATCCATGCGAAAGGTCGTGCGAAACGCCGTGAGATCGGCATCGAAGTACAGGTGCATGGAGGTAGCGGTCTGCATGCCACCGGACTTGGTGATCGTCTGGTAGTACTTCAGGTCCACCAGCAAGATGTCACCCTGCGCAGAGAATGTATTGGCATGTTGAGACACAAACACCGGACGACCCAAGAGCGTGCCGTAGGGCGAGACCTGAATGCCGCCCACCGTCAGTCCCGTCGGAATGTAGATCGGGTAGTTGCCCAGCGTCAGCGTGAAAAGTGCTGGCAATACGTCGTTGTTGACGATCCAAACCGCATTGGCAAACGAGCCAGTCGGCAGGC
Organism: Pseudomonadota bacterium; assembly: GCA_046046715.1. GTDB lineage: Bacteria > Pseudomonadota > Gammaproteobacteria > Burkholderiales > Burkholderiaceae_C > JBEEJZ01. Next base: position 1,760 of record JBJOJH010000355.1, read on the forward strand.
GCGCAATCATCTTGGCCAGGTTCTGAGGCACGAGTGTTTGAGTGGTCTGACCTGCCTCTTTGGCCACGGTCACTGTCGCGCCCGAACTCAAAGCACCGATAGGCACACCATTTCCAGCGCCAAACAGAATGGACTCGTTCATCTTCCAGCGAATGGAGGTCGCCACTTTGTCGGGCAGGTAGCTGGTCAATGCACTGGCGTCGTCCAGCAACTCATCCGTGGTGGGCACAAGCGCCATGAGTTTCTTAAGGCGCAATGTGGCCAAGCCTAAGACTGGCTTGGTGGCAATGGCAGAAGCTGCCTCACCCTGCCAGTAAGCGCGGATACCGTTGGTGCCCCAAGGGGTGGTCTCATCTTTGGGGAACGCCATGCTGTTGCCAGAGATCTCGACGTTGTCGGTCATTGGCAAAAGCGAGTCTTCGCCGAGCGAGAGCTGAAAAATCTGCTGCGAGAACTGGGGTGGCACCATGAAGCCGCCGTCCTGACCCGACGACTCGTTGGCAAAGCTGCCGGGGGCGACAGCACCACGGCCACCGCCAATCAGTAAGCGATCGTCGAGAGACTTGCCGGGTTTTTCTGCCTGGTAGACGGCCTGCATGAACTCGCCTACTGACTGGAAGCCATGCATCGGATCCGCCTGGCGGTTGTCGGTCACGGTCACGTGCGCGCTGCGGGGTTGATGCATGGCCATCTGCGCTTCTTCAGCGATCAGACTGGCCTCACGGTCAATTGCGGCTGAAGCTGATTCGATACGAGCCTTCAACGCATCAAATGCGCTGACCTCCTGATCGCTCATGTCGCGGTTATCAGCAGCAGCCTGGTCGGTCAGCGCGCGGGCCTCTTTAACCAAGGTGGATTTGCGAGCCTGCAGCTCGCGCATTTGTTTACTCATGAAAGGGTTCTCCAGAAATGAAAAAGCCACCGCATCCCGAAGGAGTCAGTGGCTGGTTGGGGAACGACCGACGGGTCGTATCAATAAAGGGCTGTGCTCAACGGAGCCCAGCCCGCAAATTCAAAGGTAGGCCAGCGAATTTCTCGCTTGCAGCAGACGCGAGGCCTGCGGTTTGTTCTGTACTTTGGCGTTGCGGCGCATCTTGCGCACCACGTCATCCAGGGAGGCAATGCCGTCGACCATGTTGCTGGCAAGGGCGGCTTCGGCACCCAGTACACGGCCCTGGCCCATGCCATCACGTACTTGGGCGATGGCGACCCCACGACCCTTGGCAACTGCCTTGGTGAACGCTGCGTAGTAGTCGTCAACGCGGGACTGCATGAAGGCTTGTGCGTCTTCGTCCAGCGGGGTGTAAGGATTGCCCTCGACCTTGAACTTGCCCGCCGATATGAGTGTGGTTTTAACGCCTGCCTCAACCATAGCTTTGCTGTAGTCCTGGTGCGCCTGCCACACGCCGATGGAGCCCACTTCACCGCCGGGGGTGACATAAAACTCGGAGGCACAAGCGCCAATCCAGTAGGCCGCCGAGGCAGCCAGACTGTTGGCAATGGCAATGACCGGCTTTTGCGCCCGGGCGCTGATGATTTCATCGGCGAGTTCTGCAACGCCATAAACGCTGCCCCCGGGGCTGTCGATGTCAATCAGGATCTGACTCACGCTCTCGTCTGTGAGTGCCTGACGCAAACTTGCAGCGAACTGCTGGGTGCTGACACTTCCAGGGCCTGAGACGTCGTCGACCATGTTGCCGCGCTGGGTGACCACTCCATACAGCGGTAAAACAGCAATGCCACCACCTCCATTGCCCTGATTGGACTGACGCCGGGCCTCACGGGCGCTGCGATCTGCTGCGATACGTTGCATCACCTCGTCATTTGCGGGCGTGTTGTTTGACCACCGCGCAAGCACGGCCGCCACGGCGTTCAATCTTTCGGGCATTAATGCCCAGGGTGTCGCCAAAAACTCGGCGATCAGAAGTTGTTGGTTCAAGGTGTTTCCCCCAGTGCAATCAATGATTGAGTCAGTTCTGCTTCATCAATCGGGTTAGCGCTGATCGCGTGAGCCCATGCGGCTGCACGATCAGGTGAGACGGCCAGTGCTTCGGCGATCAGCACTATGTCTTTGTCATCAATCGTTCCGGCGCGGCTGATACGCCGTGCCCAGCGTTCAGCGGCGCTCGCCACCACGGCCGACAAGCGAGCTGCGGCGGTGTCATCTGCGTCGTCTTTAGGCTCAGCCTTTTCTTGGGCTGGTGGCTCTTCAACCTCTGCATCCGCTTCCAGATCTTCAGCCGAGCCTTCTTCAACCATGTTCAAGGGGCGTAGCGGCTCATCCAGCCCGTCAATTGGGTTCAGG
>JBJOJH010000356.1:0-2966 GCA_046046715.1 Pseudomonadota bacterium
TCGGTGTCTGGCTTGAACTGCAGGGTGCGCCAGGCGTGCTTGCCAATGTCGGTGATGCGCGGATCAGCCAGCACGATCTTGGCACCCTTCTTGGCGGCATTCTTCATCCAGGTGGCGGCCACCGGATGGTTGGCCGACGGGTTGGAGCCGATCACGAAGATGAGGCCGGCATGCTCTACATCGTTGACCTGGTTGCTCACCGCCCCCGAGCCCACGCCTTCAAGCAAGGCCGCCACGCTGGAGGCATGGCACAAGCGGGTGCAGTGGTCGACGTTGTTGGAACCAAAGCCGGTGCGCACCAGTTTCTGGAACAGATAGGCTTCCTCATTGCGGCCCTTGGCCGAACCAAAGCCGGCCAGGGCTTTGGGGCCGTAGGTGTCGCGCAAGCTCTTGAGCTTGCCAGCGCCCAGCGCCAAAGCCTCTTCCCAGGTTGCCTCACGGAACACGTCTGACCAGTCGGCACTGTCGCGGTTCAGGCTGTTCAGGGCCTCGGGGCTCTTGGGCACGCCCGCCTTGCGGATCAGCGGCACGGTCAGGCGTTGCGGGCTGTGCGCATAGTCAAAGCCAAAGCGGCCCTTGACGCACAGCCGGTTGTGGTTGGCCGGGCCATCGCGGCCGTCCACGCTCACAATTTTGTTGTCCTTAACGTTGTAGGTCAGCAAGCAACCCACGCCGCAGAAGGGGCACACCGAGTCCACTTTTTTGTCGACCACCTGGCTGCCGATTTGGGTTTTAGGCATCAGCGCGCCGGTGGGGCAGGCTTGCACGCACTCGCCGCAGGCCACACAGGTGCTGTCGCCCATGGGATCGGCCAGGTCAAACACGATCTGGCTGTGGCTGCCGCGCTGGGCATAGCCAATGACGTCGTTGACCTGCTCTTCGCGGCAGGCGCGCACGCAACGGTTGCACTGGATGCAGGCATCCAGGTTGACCGCCATGGCAGGATGCGACAGGTCGGACTTGGGTTGTTCGCGGCGCAGGGCCTTGAGCTCGGGGCGCACGGTCACACCCATGCGTGCAGCCCAGTCGCTCAATTCTCCGTGTTGACCCATGGTCGCCGAGTGACCTGCTGCTGCGGGCGATGCGCCGGAAGCCGATTTGGCGGCCGCATCGCGGACGTATGAGGCGCCCGGCGTATCGCCCGCCGAAGCCGCGCGGGAAGTGTGCCCAGCGTCATTCCACTTGTAGCCGGCATCAGGCATGTCGGACAGCAGCATTTCCAGCACCATCTTCTGGCTCTTGGTGGCACGCTCGCTGGTGGCCTGCACCTCCATGCCGGGCGTCACATTGCGGCAGCAGCTAGGAGCAAGGGTGCGCTCGCCCTTGATCTCGACTACACAGGCGCGGCAGTTGCCGTCGGGGCGCAGGCCGTCCTTGTAGCAAAGATGGGGAATCTGCACGCCATTGCGCTCGGCGGCCTTGAAGATGGTTTCGCCGTCAAATGCCGTTACCGGCTGACCGTCGAGTGTGAAGCTGATGGTGCGAGGGCTCAGGTCCTCGGGTCGGACGGGTGCGTTCATGCCTGGGCTCCTGGTGCTGCGACAGCCGCTGTGCTGCCGCCAATTTCGTGGGCAAAGTGCTTCTGGATGCTTATCACCGGGTTGGGCGCGGCCTGGCCCAGTCCACAAATGGAGGCGTCAAGCATCACGGTATTGAGGTCGTCCAGGGTGGCGTTGTCCCACACGGGCGAGCGCATCAGCTGCGCCGCCTTGGCCGTACCCACCCGGCAGGGCGTGCACTGGCCACAGCTTTCATGGGCAAAGAAGTTCATCATGTTCATGGCTGCATCGCGCGCCCGATCCTGCTGGCTAAGGATGATGACCGCCGCCGAGCCGATGAAGCAGCCGTAGGGCTGCAAGGTATCAAAATCCAGCGGAATCTGATTCAGGCTGGCAGGCAAGATGCCCCCCGAGGCCCCGCCCGGCAGGTAGGCGTAGAGCGTGTGCCCTTCCAGCATGCCGCCGCAGTATTCGTCGATCAGCTCCTGCACCGTGATGCCGGCAGGTGCCAGCTTGACGCCAGGATGCCTGACCCGGCCACTCACGCTGAAACTGCGCAAGCCCTTGCGGCCATGGCGACCAAAGCCACTGAACCAGGCGGCGCCTTTTTCCACGATGTCGCGCACCCAGTAGAGGGTCTCAAAGTTGTGCTCCAGCGTGGGCCGACCAAACAGGCCCACCTGCGCAATGTAGGGCGGGCGCATGCGCGGCTCGCCCCGCTTGCCCTCGATGCTTTCGATCATGGCGGACTCTTCACCGCAGATGTACGCACCCGCACCCCGGCGCAGCTCGATGGTGGGCAGGGGGAACGGTGCATGCGCTTGCAGCTGGGCCAGCTCGGCCTCCAGCAGGGCGCGGCAACCGTGGTATTCGTCACGCAGGTAGATGTAGCAGGCGTCCACGCCCACCACCTGGGCCGCGATCAGCAACCCCTCCAGAAAACGGTGGGGATCACGCTCCAGGTAAGTGCGGTCTTTGAAAGTGCCGGGCTCGCCTTCGTCGATGTTGACGGCCATCAGGCGCGGGGCGGGCTGGTCACGCACAATGCGCCACTTGCGCCCGGCCGGAAAACCTGCCCCACCCAAACCGCGCAGACCAGAGTCTTCCATGGTCTGAATGATGGCCAAGGGGTCACGCTGCCCCTGGGCCAGCGCTTGTGCCAGGGCATAGCCGCCCTGGGCACGGTAGGCCTCAAAACCAACAACATCAGGAGTAGTGACTTGATCAGCCCGGGACGGAGAGACACTGCCCTGCGCAAAATCAGCAGGGGCAAACGTTGCACCTGCCACCGCTGAGGCGTGTTTAACCGCCGCCTGGGCGACCACCGCCGCCACCTTGTCGACACTGGCCTGAATCACCGGGTTTTGGTGCACCACGGCCACCGGTGCCTGTTCACAACGACCCACACAGGGCGCAGCCACCACCCGCACATCGGCGCCCACCCCTTGTCCCAAAATGGCTGGCAAA
>JBJOJH010000357.1:0-22995 GCA_046046715.1 Pseudomonadota bacterium
TACGCTCCCCCTTGTCGCCGATGACCATGGCCTTGTGGGAATCGCGCTCCACCACAATGGTGGCGGCAATGCGCACCAAACGCTTTTGCTTGCCCTTGCCTGCTTCTTCCTCAAACTTTTCGATCACCACGGTCGAGGTGTAAGGCAACTCATCGCCGGTCAATCGAAACAGTTTTTCTCGCACGGTTTCCGAAGCCAGAAACTTTTCGCTACGGTCAGTCAACTCATCTTCGGCATACCACCAAGCCTGCTCAGGCAGGAATTTTTCGCAAATACCAAACAAGCGCTCAATGTCTTTGCTGTTCTTGGCCGACATGGGCACAAACTCGGTGAACGGATGGCGCTGCTGCATGTCTTGCAGCCAAGGCGCGATGTCACCCCGGCGATGAATCTGGTCCAGCTTGTTGGCGATCAGCAAGGTGGGAACACCCTGGCTCAACAGTGAGAGCACCTTGGCATCGGCCTGGTTGAATTGGCCGGCTTCGACCACAAACAAGACCAAATCCACATCACCCACAGCGCCTTGCACAGTCTTGTTGAGCGAGCGGTTCAGTGCGTTGTTGTGCCGGGTCTGAAAGCCCGGGGTGTCAACAAACACAAATTGCGTCGCACCCAGGGTGCGCATGCCGGTAATGCGGTGGCGTGTGGTTTGCGCCTTGCGCGAGGTGATGCTGATCTTTTGCCCAACCAGGGCATTGAGCAAAGTGGACTTGCCCACGTTGGGCTTGCCCACTATGGCGACCAGGCCGCAACGCTGAGGCGCCAGTGCCTCGGGGGTTTCATTTGTTGGCATGGGAGCCCTTTGTTTTTAGTTGTTGGAGCATGGCAGCGGCAGCGGCCTGCTCACCTGCCCGGCGCGACGCACCGATGCCACGTTGGGCGAGTTCCATTTCCTCGATGAGGCACTCCACATCAAAGCTCTGCTTGTGCGCCTCGCCCAGCGTTGCAACGACCCTGTAGGTGGGAAGTTTCATCTTGCGGCCTTGCAACCACTCTTGCAGCTCTGTTTTGGCGTCTTTGCCTATGGCCTGCATGTGGGGGTTGATTTCCAGCCGGCTGAACAGCCGATGCACCAGCGCGCGGGCACCACCGAAGCCGACATCCATGTAGACGGCACCAATGATGGCCTCCAGCGCATCGGCCAGGATAGAGGGGCGCCTACGCCCACCAGACTTCACCTCGCCCTCGCCCAAACGGATGTAAGGCGGCAGGTCCAGTTCGACCGCCAGATGATGCAAGGTATCTTGCTTGACGAGGTTGGCGCGCACGCGCGACAGATCGCCTTCAGGTAAATTGGCAAGTCGCTCAAAAAGTAAGTCAGCCACTGCCAAATTCAAGACAGAGTCACCCAAAAATTCGAGGCGCTCATTGTGGTCGGACGAAAAACTTCTATGCGTCAAGGCCCTCGTCAATAGGGCCGGGTCAGAGAAAGTGTGTTGCAAGCGGTGCTGCAAGTCGCGCAGGGCATCGTTCACGCGTCACAGCCCTTGTCAATCACCCTCATTTTGAGCGTCCCTGGTACTTCAGGGTCAGATAAGCCGGGCCCGCCAGGTGAATCTCGCGCTGATATGCGAATGCAACCACCGTGCGTTCACCTTCCTTGCTGATGTCAAGGTCACGACCAGAGATGCTGGTGATACGGTCCACTGCTGCGGACTTGTCAAACAAGCTGCGCACCTCGGCAACTGTGGCCCCGCTACTGGCCCGATTGGCAGCCTTCTCGACAGCTTGATACTCCATAACCGTCGGAAATACCTGCGCAGCGACCACCCCCACCATGGCCAGCACACCTCCGACAAAGAGCAGCCCCAAAAAGGAAATGCCGCGCTGCCGGGACTTGATACGAACTGTCATACCTTACCTCCGATCATCCGATGATGGTTTCAATGAAAGGAACCAATGCGTTTGATATTGCCGAAGTTCATCCACACAAAAAACGCCTTGCCGACGATGTTCTTGTCGGGCACAAACCCCCAGTAGCGCGAATCGAGGGAGTTGTCCCGGTTGTCACCCATCATGAAGTAATGCCCCTCAGGGACCTTGCAGACCACACCTTCGATGCTGTAGCGGCAGTTCTGTCGATTGGGGAACTCTTCCACCCCTGGTACAAACGCAGGGCGGTCGTCATCAATCAGGAGTCGATGCGCGCGCTCCCCCAGTTTTTCTTCAAATTGCTTGAAGTAACGCATCGCGTCTTCGTCGAAAAACTCAGGTACCGCAGTCATGTTCACGGCCTGGCCGTTCACAGTCAAACGCTTGTTCAGGTACGCGACCTCGTCGCCAGGCAAGCCCACCACACGCTTGATGTAGTCGAGGCTGGGCTTTGGAGGATACCGAAATACCATCACGTCGCCACGCTGGGGTGCATTGCCCTCGGTGACCTTCTGGTTGAGGACCGGCAGGCGGATGCCATAGTGAAACTTGTTCACCAGGATCAAGTCGCCCACCAGCAAGGTCGGGATCATGGAGCCGGAGGGAATCTTGAAAGGTTCCACGACAAAAGAGCGCAACAAAAACACCGTGATGATCACAGGGAATAAGCCAGCGGTCCAATCCAGCCACCAGGGCTGACTCAGCAGCTTGTCGCGGGCTTGAGCCAGATCGGTTTCCACGGGGCTCACGCCCATCTTGCTCAGGGCTTCCTGTCGGCTTTGCGCTTCTTGTTCCAATTGCGCGGCAGCCTGCTTACGCTTGGGCAGGAAATAAAACACTTCCGCCAGCCAGTAAAGGCCAGTAACCAACGAAGCCATGAACAGCAAGAGCGCGAAGTTGCCTTCAAAAAAACCAAAATACCACGCTCCCGCGTAGCCGACAAAGGCAGCCAGGACGAATGAAGTCAGGAATTGCATCGCATCAATCCTCAACTTGCAAAATGGCCAGGAAGGCTTCCTGGGGCACTTCAACCGAGCCAATTTGCTTCATCCGCTTTTTACCCGCTTTCTGTTTTTCGAGGAGCTTGCGCTTGCGGCTGATGTCACCGCCGTAGCATTTTGCCAGCACGTTTTTCCGCAAGGCCTTGATGGTTTCGCGGGCGATGATGGTCGCACCGATGGCCGCCTGTATGGCAACGTCGTACATCTGGCGCGAGATGATTTCCCGCATTTTGGCCACCACGGCCCGACCACGGTACTGGGACTGAGAGCGGTGCACGATGATCGAAAGTGCGTCCACCTTTTCGCCGTTGAGCAAGATGTCGACCTTGACCACGTCTGAGGCGCGGAACTCCTTGAACTCATAGTCCATGGATGCATAGCCGCGACTGACGCTCTTGAGCTTGTCAAAGAAGTCCAGAACGATTTCACCCAAAGGCATCTCGTAGGTCAGTACCACCTGGCGGCCTTTGTAAGCCATGTTCATTTGTATGCCGCGCTTCTGGTTGGCCAGCGTCATGACCACCCCCACATACTCTTGTGGCATGTAAAGGTGCACGGTCACGATCGGCTCACGAATTTCGGCCGTCTTGCCAATCTCAGGCATCTTGGACGGGTTTTCGACCATCAAGACTTCGCCGTCACTCTTCATGACTTCGTAAACCACGCTGGGGGCGGTCGTGATCAAGTCCTGATCGAACTCCCGCTCGAGTCGTTCCTGCACGATTTCCATGTGCAGCAAACCTAAAAAGCCGCAACGGAAGCCAAAGCCCAGCGCCTGGGAGACTTCAGGCTCGTAGTGCAGGGATGCGTCGTTGAGTTTGAGCTTTTCAAGCGCATCGCGCAGGGAGTCGTACTCGCTGGCTTCCGTGGGGTACAAGCCCGCAAAAACCTGAGGCTGAATTTCCTTGAAACCCGGCAGGGGCTCGGTCGCAGTCAGTGCAGCGCCACCGGTGCCAGGCTTGATCAGCGTCACCGTGTCACCCACCTTGGCAGCCTGCAGTTCCTTGATACCGGCAATGATGTAACCCACTTCGCCGGCCTCGAGCGACTGGCGCGGCTCGTTGGCAGGCGTGAACACACCCAGGTTGTCCGCGTTGTAGGTGGCGCCGGACGCCATCATCTTGATGCGCTCGCCCTTGGCAAGACGACCATCCACCACCCGCACCAGCATCACGACACCGACGTAGCTATCAAACCAGCTGTCGATGATCATGGCCCGCAACGGAGCGGCAGGATTGCCCTTGGGGGCTGGAATCTTGGCAACGATGGCTTCCAGAATGTCATCAATGCCCAAGCCCGTCTTGGCCGAACACACAATGGCATCGGTTGCGTCGATACCGATCACATCCTCAATCTCGCTGCGCGCGTTATCGGGGTCTGCATTTGGCAAATCGATTTTGTTCAGCACAGGCAGCACTTCAACATCCAGATCAAGTGCGGTGTAGCAATTAGCCACGGTCTGTGCCTCGACACCCTGGCTGGCGTCCACCACCAGCAAGGCGCCCTCACAGGCCGACAGTGAACGCGAGACCTCATAGGAGAAGTCGACGTGGCCGGGGGTATCAATCAGATTGAGGTTGTAAACCTGTCCATCGCGCGCCTTGTAATGCAGCGCAGCAGTCTGGGCCTTGATGGTGATGCCACGCTCTTTCTCGATATCCATCGAATCAAGAACCTGGGCCTCCATCTCACGCTCCTGCAAACCACCGCAGCGCTGGATCAGGCGATCCGCCAGGGTCGATTTACCGTGGTCGATGTGGGCAATGATCGAGAAATTTCTGATGTGATTCATCAAGGGAGCCGGTGAAAGTGAACTGAAAAACGGGGCGCATGAAAAAAGGGCGCATCGGGTGAGGACGCGCCCTTGACCAAGATGTGGATTTTACCGAATCCCGCTCAGGGGAGAGGCCATGGACGACATGCCATCCGCCTTGGGTCAGCGCGCAGGTCGGATCAAGGCAAATTGGGCCCAATCACCGCGCCGGAACAACACGCTGACCGGACGGGACTTATCCAGCTTGGCAATGACCGCTTCAAATTCACGCACGCTGTCGATCTCGGTATTTGCCACCGCAATGATCACGTCGCCTTCGCGCAGTCCCGCACGGGCCGCAGCATCGGTTGCCGCATCCACCTTCACACCGCCCCGGATCTTGAGGGATTTCTTGAGCTCAGCCGGTACTTCGCTGACAACCAGGCCCAACGCTTGGGCTGCACTAGATGCTTTGGGCTTGGCGTCGCGCTCAGCCTCGGGCTTGCTGGGTTTATCCGCCTCAATTTCAGCAATGACCACCTGCAAATCACGCGCCGAACCGCGCCGGAACACGGTCAGGGTACTTTTGGTGCCGGGCTTGGTAGAGCCCACCATACGAGGCAAGTCGCTCGACTTCTCAATGGCTTTGCCCTCAAATTTGATGATGATGTCACCGGCTTCGATCCCTGCCTTTTCGGCCGGAGAGCCCGCCTCCACACCCCGCACCAAAGCCCCCTGAGGCTTGCCCAGGCCAATCGACTCGGCCACATCCTTGGTGACCTGATCAATCTGCACACCGATGCGACCACGGGATACGCGACCGGATGCACGCAACTGATCACTCACCCGGGTAGCTTCGTCGATAGGAATGGCAAAGGAAATTCCCATGGATCCGCCGGAACGCGAATAGATCTGGCTGTTGATTCCGACGACTTCGCCCCGCATGTTGATGAGGGGCCCGCCTGAATTACCGGGATTGATCGCCACGTCGGTCTGGATGAAAGGCAGATAGTCGCCAGTGTCGCGTTGCTTTGCGCTCACGATGCCGGCAGTCACGGTGCTTTCCAGCCCAAAAGGCGAGCCTATTGCCATGACCCATTCGCCCACCTTCAAGCGGCTGACATCTCCTAGTTTCACAAATGGCAATCCTGTGGCGTCGATCTTCACCACGGCAACGTCGGATCGCTTGTCCGCCCCTACCAGCCGGGCCTTGAATTCGCGCTTGTCGGTAAGGGTCACCACCACCTCATCCGCACCATCCACCACATGCGCATTGGTCATGATGAAACCGTCTTGAGACAGAATAAAACCCGAACCCACTCCCTTGGGCTGCTCCTCGGACTGCGGTACTTGGGGTCGATTGGGCCTAGGGGCCTGTCTGGGCACATTGGGAACAGGCAAACCGAAGCGCCGGAACAATTCGAGCATGTCCTCGTCGGGCGCACTACCGTTGTCATTACCGACAACCACCTTCTCCATGGTTCGTATATTGACAACCGAAGGGCCGACCTGCTCTACCAAATCCGTGAAGTCTGGCAAGGCTCGCGTTTGAGCTTCAGCGGGCGCCAAGGCCACGAAAGTTGCGGCGGTGCTAATGACCGCAGTAGCGATCCAGGAGACGAGCGGTACACGCGTAGTTCTGAACATGGACTAACCTTTCAATCATCAACCCAGAGTCAAGCCAGGCCACACATTTGCACGATCACGCCTTGCAGACTTGGCAATCAGCAACCTGATATGGTTGTGCTTTCCATAGTTTCAAGACCCTTTTGGACCCGGCGCTGTGAGTGGGCGGCCATGGGCAGTGAGTGCCCGTCGCAAAGGCAGCCAGAGTCTGGGGGACACTGTGCCCTGCACCCAGACCCAGCGCCGACGACCAGATTGCGAATCTACCGTCAGCAGCATCACATTTTGAAAATCAAAAGTTACGCTGACCTGGGAGATCGGCTCCTCCCCCTCTCCTATCCAAACCCACTCCTGACCATTCCACTGCAAGCTGGCTTTCGTCTGGTGTCGTCCTTCTCGCCAGAAAAGGACGCCCAGCAAGATCAACAACCCAGCCATGGCACCCTGGGCCCAGACGAGCCGCCCTGACTGCAGAAACCAGGTCACAGCGATGACCACGCTAAAAAGCCAAAGCGCACATAGAACTGTGGGGTAAAAACGCGAACGCCCCACCGGATAGGACACCGAGGGGGCGCTTTGATTCATGGCAGCAGTCCGCAGTCAGGCAGGACGGCTCATGATCTGGAACTCAAATTTTCGAAAACACCAGAGTCCCGTTTGTGCCGCCGAAGCCAAAATTGTTTTTCACGGCTACGTCGATCTTCATGTCGCGCGCTGCATTGGCACAGTAATCCAGATCACACTCGGGATCCTGATTGAAGATGTTGATAGTGGGAGGGCTCTTTTGATGGTGCAAGGCGAGAACCGTGAACACGGACTCTATGCCACCGGCACCACCCAGCAGGTGACCCGTCATGGACTTGGTGGAATTCACCACCAGGTTTTTAGCATGGTCACCAAACGCCGCCTTGATGGCATTGGTTTCGTTAATGTCACCCAGCGGCGTCGACGTGCCGTGCGCATTCACATAATGCACCTGATCAGGATTGACACCTGCGTTCTTGAGCGCCATCGCCATGGAGCGGCGGGGGCCGTCCACATTGGGTGCCGTCATGTGATAAGCGTCTCCGCTCATGCCAAAGCCAGACAACTCAGCGTAAATTTTTGCGCCACGCGCCTTGGCGTGCTCATATTCTTCTAGCACCAGCACACCAGCCCCCTCGCCCAAAACAAAACCATCGCGGTCCTTGTCCCAGGGACGAGAGGCCGTCTTGGGGTCGTCGTTGCGGGTACTCAGGGCGCGCGCAGCAGCGAAGCCACCCAGCCCCAGTTCGGACACCGTGGACTCAGCACCACCTGCCACCATCACATCGCAATCACCGTATTCGATCATGCGGGCAGACATGCCTATGGCGTGCAGGCCCGTGGTGCAGGCCGTCACCATAGCGACGTTGGGGCCCTTGAAACCAAATTTGATGGAGACGTGGCCAGAGATCATGTTGATGATCGAAGCAGGCACAAAGAAGGGCGAGATACGACGTGGGCCGCGGCTCACAAATTCATCACGTGTCTGCTCGATCATCGGCAAGCCGCCGATGCCGGAACCAATGTTGCAGCCGATACGCGTCGCCTGCTCATCGCCCAAAGCCTCGCCCACTGGCAGGCCGGAGTCCACAACCGCCTGGCAAGCAGCCGCAAGACCGAGGTGAATGAAGCGGTCCATGTGTCGCGCTTCTTTTTCGGGAATGTAGTCGGCAATATTGAAGCCCTTGACCTCACCTGCAAACTTGCAGGAAAAGCTGCTGGCGTCAAAGCTGCTGACAAGGTCTATGCCGGACTGGCCCGACAGCAATGCTGACCAGGAGTCAGCCACTGTATTACCCACAGGAGTAACGCAACCCAAACCAGTAACGACAACGCGACGACGAGACATAGGCACTATCCGGAAAACGCGGCCTCAGGCCTTGTGATGGGCCGTGGCGTAGTCCACAGCGTTTTGCACAGTGGTGATTTTTTCAGCGTCTTCGTCGGGGATTTCGATGCTGAATTCGTCTTCCAGCGCCATCACCAGCTCGACCGTGTCCAGGGAGTCTGCACCCAGATCAGCCACAAAAGCTTTCTCATTGGTCACTTGTGACTCTTCAACACCGAGTTGTTCGGCAATGATTTTTTTAACGCGTGCTTCGATATCGCTCATGAAATCCCTCAAAGGGTTGTAAAAAAGATGGGAGATTCTAGCCGGGCTTGATCAGTGCAAAACCAAGCCACCGAACGGAGCGCCCGGTGGGCTCGCGCAATCTACATGTGCATACCGCCATTGACGTGCAATTCCTGCCCCGTCACATAAGCCGCCTGCGGCGAGGCCAGGTAGGCCACGGCATGCGCGATATCGGCGGGCTTGCCCAGATGACCCAGGGGGATCTGACCGAGCAAGGCTTTTTGTTGCTCTGGCGCCAAATGAGCGGTCATGTCCGTCTCGATAAATCCTGGGGCAACGCAGTTCACGGTGATGTTGCGGGAACCCAGTTCACGCGCCAATGCGCGGGTCATGCCGGCAACGCCCGCCTTCGCAGCTGCGTAGTTGGCCTGACCAGGGTTACCGGAGGCACCCACCACGCTGGTGATACTGATGATGCGACCGTAGCGCTGTTTCATCATGGTGCGCATGACCGCCCGGCTCATACGGAAAACAGCTTTCAGGTTGGTATCCAGTACCGCGTCCCATTCATCGTCTTTCATGCGCATGGCGAGGTTGTCGCGCGTGATGCCCGCGTTATTCACCAAAACGTGCAAACCGCCGTATTCCTTCACGACGCTGTCGACCAGGGCATCCGCAGCAGGGCCGTCAGTCACATTCAGATTGCGTCCGGCACACCCAGGAAAGGCTGCCAAAGCTGCGCTGATACGGGCAGCCCCATCGTCTGTGGTTGCCGTGCCGATGACACGCATGCCCTGCACCGCCAGCTCCAGGGCAATCGCGGCACCGATCCCACGTGTAGCCCCCGTGACCAGGGCAACCTGTCCCTGCATCCTCATATCGCTCATGCCAACACCTCCTTCACCTGCGCCAATGTGCCGGGGTCATACATCGCCCAGCCATTCAAACTGGCGTCGATGCGCTTGACCATGCCCGCCAGAACCTTGCCAGGACCACATTCAACGATGTCCGTCAGCCCTCTGTCCCGCAAGGCGCACACACACTCGACCCAGCGCACAGGGCCAAATGCCTGACGATACAGGGCATCGCGTATGTCATCGGGCTGCTCACGCACCAAGACGTCAATGTTGTTGAGAACGGGAATCTGAGGCAAACCCAACTCCAACGCTGCCAGTCGTTCACGTAACTTCTCGGCAGCGGGCTTCATCAAGCTGGAGTGAAACGGAGCAGATACCGGCAAGGGCAAGGCACGCTTGGCACCGTTGGCCTTCAGCAGTTCGCAAGCCTTCTCGACAGCGGCCTTGCTACCGGCGATCACGGTCTGGCCGGGGTCATTAAAATTCACGGCTTCCACAACTTCGAAAGCGAAATCAGTCCCACCCTCACGCATCATCCGGGTGGCATCCGCACAGCCGGCGATCACTTTGGCAGCCTCCAGCCCCAAAATGGCCGCCATGGCGCCTTTGCCGACGGGCACAGCCTCTTGCATGGCCTGAGCGCGCAGCCTGACCAAAGGTACGGCTTGAGTGAGGGTTAAAACACCCGCCGCAACCAGGGCAGAGTACTCACCCAGAGAATGACCCGCCACTGCGCTGGGGGCCACACCCACTTCACTCATCCAGACTCGATAAGCCGCCACACCGGCCACCAGCATGACGGGTTGGGTATTGTTGGTCAGTGACAACTCTTCCTTGGGGCCTTGCCGAATCAAGCCACCCAAGTCCTGGCCCAAGGCATCTGAGGCTTCTTGCAAGGTTTGGACGACAGCTGAGTGATCCGTCCAGGCATCCAACATGCCAACAGATTGGGAGCCCTGGCCCGGAAATACAAAAGCGAAAGGTTTCATCGTTATAAAACAGTGTTGATCAGGAGGCCATAGAACCGGCGCATCAGCCCACTACAAAGTCAGGAGTACAGCGCCCCACGTGAAGCCACCGCCCACTCCCTCCAGCATGATCAGCTGTCCGGGCTTGACGCGACCGCTTCGGACACCGGCATCCAGCGCCAGCGGTATAGAGGCTGCCGACGTATTGCCGTGTTGGTCCACCGTCAAAATGACCTTGTCCATCGATAGCTTGAGCTTGCGAGCGGTACTCTGGATGATGCGGATGTTGGCTTGATGGGGAATCAGCCAATCGATATCGGCCTCGGATTTGCCAGCTTTTTCCAGGACAGCCTTGGCTGCTTTCTCCAGCACACCGACAGCCAGCTTGAAAACAGCCTGCCCGTCCATACGCAGTAGCGGATCACCCAGCACCTGCCCACCCGACACATGGCCTGGCACGCACAGCACGCCGACCTGGCTGCCATCTGCATGTAGATCACTCGCCAGGATGCCGGGTTGATCGTGGGCCTGCAAGACAACGGCACCGGCGCCATCCCCAAAGAGCACGCAGGTCGTGCGATCGGAGAAGTCGACGATGCGAGAAAAAACTTCGGCACCCACCACCAGGGCGTTGCGAGCTGCGCCAGACTTGATCATGGCGTCTGCCACTGTCAGCGCATAAACAAATCCGCTGCAAACGGCTTGCAAGTCGAACGCAGGGCAACCATTCGCCCCCAGCTTGTTCTGCAAAATGCATGCAGTCGACGGAAAAACCATGTCGGGCGTCGAAGTGGCCACAATGATCAGATCCAGCTGTTCGGCCTTGAGACCTGCGGCCTCGAGCGCCCTGCGCGACGCTTCCAGGCCCAGATCGCTGGAATAAACCCCGGGATCCACGAAATGGCGGGCAGCTATACCTGTGCGCTCCAGAATCCACTCGTTAGAGGTCTCGACACCGGAGCGGGCCAATTCAGCCACCAGATCAGCATTGCTCAGTCGACGAGGTGGCAGGTAACTGCCAGTGCCTATGATGCGGGAATAACGTGTCATCAATGTGAGGATGCCGCAGCGGACGCTTGAGCCGCTGTATCCGAGGCCACCAGCAGGGGGGCAGCATGGGCAATGCGCGTCCGCACGAGATCGAGTAAGTTGTTGCGGGCTGCATCATACGCGCGATGCAAGGCAAATTCGAAGGCCAATTCGTCAGCAGATCCGTGACTTTTGAACACCAGGCCCCGCAGACCCAATAAGGCGCCGCCGTTGTAGCGACGATGATCCACGCGCTTTTTGAGGGCAGAGAGCACCGGGTAACTGACCACAGCTGCAAGCTTGGTGAAGATATTGCGGGAAAACTCCCGCTTCAGAAACTCACTGATCATGGCCGCCAAGCCTTCGCTCGTCTTGAGGGCAACATTGCCCACGAAGCCATCACACACCACAATTTCAGCCGTCCCCTTGAAGATATCGTTGCCTTCAACATTACCTACAAAATTCAGGTCACCTGCCTTGGCTGCACTTCGAAGCAATTCGCCTGCCTGCTTGATGACCTCGTTGCCTTTGATGGCTTCCTCGCCAATGTTCAGCAAGCCGACGGTGGGATTGGCGTTGCCGCTAAGCACCGACACCAATGCCGACCCCATCACGGCAAATTGAAGCAGGTGCTCGGCGGTGCAATCCACATTGGCCCCCATATCCAGCACCGTCGTTGCTTTGCCCAGCACATTGGGAATCTGACCCGCGATGGCTGGCCGATCGATGCCTTCAACGGTTTTGAGCACGTAACGAGAAATCGCCATCAGTGCGCCCGTGTTGCCAGCAGACACCGCCGCGTCGGCTGCGCCGCTCTTGACCTGTTCAATGGCCACACGCATGGAAGAGTCTTTTTTACGCCGAAGTGCGACTTCCAGCGCGTCATCCATCCCCACCACTTCAGAGGCCGCCAAAACGGCAGCACGCTCGTGCTGAAATGAGGCCAGAGCATCAGGCAAACCCACCAAAATGAGTCGTGCATCCGGATGACTGACCAGAAAACTCTGACATGCCGCCAAAGTGACCTTGGGCCCATGGTCACCACCCATGCAATCAACGGCAATCGTCGTCATGAGAGTTCATCAGCGCTTAGACAACAAGACATGGCACATTCCTGTTAGGTACTCACCAAAACAAAAGCCCGAGGCTACCTGTGAAGATAGCCCCGGGCCTGAAGGTAACAGGTGAAAATTAGGCGTCAGCCTTGGTCTTCAGAACCTTGCGCCCACGGTAAAAACCGGTGGGGCTGATGTGGTGACGCAAATGAGTTTCGCCCGTTGTGGGTTCCACTGCAATGCCAGGCACATTCAAAGCGTTGTGTGAACGGTGCATTCCGCGCTTGGAAGGTGACTTTTTGTTCTGCTGGACGGCCATGATCCGCTCCTTGTGTTCTGTGTGCCACAACAAAGCGCAGCACGATGGGGTTACTGAAATGAAACTCGTCGCTCAGAACGAAGTCCCAGCGCGAAGCCAAAAATTATAGCCTAAGCTGCAAACGCAGGACCAACTGGACTATTTGCCCTTGGAGATCTGGAAACCGGCGAGTGCAGCAAAAGGATTGGCTTTGGTCTCGGTCACAAGATCGAAATCAGCATCAACCGCCTCCAGTTTAACGGGCACCGGGCAGACGTCGTGACGCGGCACCAGCGGCGTCTCCATCAGCAACTCATCTTCGATCAACTCGGCAAGGTCGAATTCGCGACTGAACACCAGAAGATCTTCTTCCACCTCATCGTCCTGCGCCTGCGCCACCTCTTCATTGGCGACAAACCGAAACCATCGGTCCAGGGACAGAGGCACCTCTACTGGGCCCAGGCAACGCTGACACACCAGCGGCAAGTGCGTCTGCAATGCCAAGTGCAGCCAAATGTCATCCAGGCCTTGGGCGTTTGGTCTCATTTCGGCACTGACTCGCCAATTAACCGCTCCACCCAGAGATTCCGGGCGCAGATCGGCACTCAACCGCTGGAAACTCGACAACTCGGCCGCCCCCTCCAGGCTGGCCTCTGCCGAAGCCAGGGCCTTGATATCCAGTCGTTTCGGTGCAAACTCATTTTCCATCGCGTCAGTGTAAGAGAATCGACGGCATGAACAGCCTCGCCAACCGCCCTGTCGTTCTGGGCTCCACCTCTGCTTACCGACGCGAACTGTTGTCGCGCCTGCGCCTGCCTTTCTCTGTTTTATCACCCGACGTGGATGAAACACCTTTGCTGAACGAAGCACCTAAGGTTCTGGCGTGTCGTCTTGCCCTGGCCAAGGCCTTGGCCGTGGCCCATCAGCGCCCGGAGTGTGCGGTGATCGGATCGGATCAGGTGGCAGATCTCCATGGTGAGCCACTGGGAAAGCCAGGCACGCATGAGCGGGCACATCTCCAGTTACGCCGAATGAGCGGCCAAACGGTCATCTTCGAGACGGCCGTCGCCGTGGTTTGCTTGGCAACTGGCTTTCAGGAAGTCGAGCTGGCCAGCGTACGCGTCAAGTTCCGAGACTTGAGTGACTCAGAAATCGAGCGCTACCTGCTGGCAGAAAAACCATATGACTGTGCCGGAAGTGCCAAGAGCGAGGGACTGGGGATCACCCTGCTGGACGCTATCGACAGTGACGATCCCACTGCGCTGGTGGGGCTGCCACTGATACGCACCTGCAAAATGCTGCGTGCGGCCGGCGTGGATTTGCTGCCATGACGACCTCAGCAGCCGGCAAAGGCGTGCTGTATCTGGTACCCGCCCCGCTGGACTTTGGCTGCGAGTCGCTAACGCCTCTGGACGAGGTCATGCCAGCTGGCACCCTTCGTGTCGCGGCAAGGATTGAGCACTGGATTTGCGAAAACGCCAAGACGACGCGCAGCTACCTCAAGCGCATCAACGAAAACCATCCATTGGTGTGCGCTTTGCAGGCACTTTCCATCGAAGAGCTGCCGAGAGAAGTTCACAAAAAGGGAGATCACCTGGGGGAGTTTGATGCAAGCCACTTGCTGCGCCCAGCACTTATGGGACATGACCAGGGTTTGGTCAGCGAAGCGGGCATGCCTGCCATCGCAGATCCTGGGTCGTCAGTGGTCCGAGCTGCGCATGCGCTGGGCGTTCAGGTCGTGCCTCTCGTTGGCCCCGTGTCCTTGCTGCTGGCACTGGCTTCCAGCGGGCTCAACGGTCAAAACTTTGCATTTGTCGGCTACTTGCCCACCGACCCCGCTGATCGACTCAAGCGTCTGCGTGAACTCGAATCACTGGCCATCAAAACGGGGCAGACTCAAATTTTCATTGAGACACCCTACCGCAACTCGGCCCTGATGCAGGCATTGATTCAGGGCCTGCAGCCCAGCACCCGCTTGTCCGTCAGCACAGGGCTCACCTTGGCGCAGGCCAGCTGTGAATGTCACACCGTCAAGAGCTGGAAACAGGCCCCGGTTGCCTCAAAAACCCTGGCAACGCCAGCAGTCTTTGCCATTGGTCGATGAGCTCCTCACGACAAGACCCAGCCTACGGCCGTTAGCGGATGCCTGAGAAGCTCCTCATCGCCCTCACCGAGCTGTCACCCAAGGCTGCTCCAAACCGTTTGGCCAAACGCTCGGCCACGTTCTCGTGGCGGGTGTAATCAATGATGTCCTCGGCCTTGACGATCTCACGAGCGACAAAATCGAGATTCCCCAGCTGATCGGCCAAGCCCAGCTCGATAGCTTGCTGGCCACTCCAGAAAAGGCCACTGAAAGTCTCCGCACTTTCCTTGAGCCGAGTGCCACGACCCGCTCTCACCACGGAAATGAACTGCTGGTGAATTTGATCCAGCATGGTCTGAGCGAATACACGTTGCTTTTCGGTTTGGGGGCTGAAAGGGTCCAGGAATCCCTTGTTTTCGCCGGCAGTCATCAGGCGGCGCTCAACACCCAGCTTGTCCATCAGGCCGGTAAAACCAAATCCATCCATCAGCACGCCGATGCTGCCCACGATGCTGGCCTTGTCGACAAAAATCAGGTCGGTTGCCACCGCGATGTAATAGGCAGCGGAGGCACAAGACTCCTCCACCACGGCATAAACCGGCTTGCGGTGCTTGGCTTTCAAACGACGTATTTCATCATTGATGATGCCCGCCTGAACCGGGCTCCCACCCGGGGAGTTGATCAGCAATACGACAGCCCTCGCGCCTTCGTCTTCAAAGGCACCACGCATGGCAGACACCACCGCCTCCGCACTGGCATCACTGCCGCTGGCGATTTCTCCCTTGATTTCGACCACCGCCGTATGCGGCGAAGAAACGTCAGAGCTGGCCGGACCGTTACCGAGGGTCGACCAGGCCAGGAATATGAAAAAAGCCAGCCAGGCCATCCAGAGACCAGTTTTCCAGCGCCGCGCGGCCCGCTGCTCTGCCAAGGTTGCAAAAGCTAGTTTCTCAAGTACCGAGCGCTCCCATCCCGCGTCCTTAGGAGCATTGGGCCTGGCTTCGGATTCGGGGGAGCCTTCCTTGTGCTCGGGCTCAGGCGTTTGCAAATCAGTCATGTCAAAAATCGACGGGTTTTAATTGATGGGCAGTATGCCAGTGCACAAGACCGTCGTATTCATCCAGATCAATCTTCACCAAACCACCACGGCAAGGACCGCCCATACAGGCACCGGTACTGGGATTGTGCAAGGCGCCATGGGTTGAACAAATCAACCATCGCCCTGTAGCATCAAAAAAACGGTCCGGCTGGAAATCCATTTCCATGGCAACGTGGGTACAACGGTTCAGATAGGCATGGACCTGCCCATCGTGGCGTACAGCAAAAGCCCGGCAGGTCTGCCCCTGGTACACCACGTCAAAAGGGACGGCGAGACCGCCATTTTGAAGCGCCGACGACGGGCACAAAAATAATCGCTGATCAGCCATGAATCAACAACCAGTCCAGTAACTCACGCACGGAATGCGCAATAAATCGGGGCGCATGCGCTTCGAAGGCGGTGTGAGGATGAGCTCCGTAACTGACCCCCACACTGGCACATTTTGCGTTTTGCGCCATTTGGAGGTCATGGGTCGTATCCCCCACCATCAAGGTGCGCTCAGCGGAGACGCCAAATTGAGCCATCAGCTCATGCAACATGCGTGGGTGCGGTTTGCCGGCCGTTTCGTCAGCCGTACGAGAGCCATCAAAAACTTCACGCAGCGCCACGGTCTGCAGCGCATGATCCAGGCCCACACGACTTTTCCCGGTGGCAACCACCAAATGATGCTGGCGTGCCTTGAGTTGGCTAAGCATTTCAAGCACATCATCAAAAAGCGTGATGTCATGCTGATGCGCGGTGTAATGGTGGCGATAACGTTCACCTAAACGAGGGTACAAATGTTCCGGCACGTCCGGCGCCGCATGCGCCAACGCTTGCGTCAAGCCCATGCCTATGACGTAAGACGCCTGCTCACGTCCGGGAACAGTGCCACCGACGTCGCGCACGGCCTCCTGAATAGCGTGTGTGATGACGGCTGTTGAATCAAACAGCGTTCCATCCCAGTCGAATGCAATCAGATCAAAGCGGCGCGGGTTCAGCAGATTTGGCAAGGAAGGTCTCCAGTTCTGAGGGCAGCTCGGTGGTCAGGCTAATGCGCTCCCCGCTCACAGGGTGATTGAACTGCAAACGCCAGGCGTGCAGAAACATCCGCTTGAGGCCCTGTCGCTGCAAGGCTCGGTTAAGTTCAAAGTCGCCGTATTTGTCATCGCCCACAATGCGGTGCCCCATGGAGGCGAGGTGAACACGAATCTGATGTGTACGACCGGTCTTGATGGTGACTTCCAACAAGGAAAACAGCGGCAGTCGTCGACTTACCTTCACCAGGGTGACTGAACGCATACCCTGGGGGTCATCCTTGCCAACGACCTTGACGCGTCTTTCGCCGACGCCCGGCGAGTCCTCCTGACCCGTCTGTACATATTTATAAAGGGGCGAGTCTATGACCTTGATGTTCTCCGGCCAGGCCCCTTCCACCAGGGCAAGGTAGGTTTTGCCGGTTTCGCGCTCCCGAAACTGGTCCTGCAGATGCGTCAGGGCAGAACGTTTTTTCGCGATGAGCAAGATGCCGGAGGTTTCCCGGTCCAGTCTGTGCACCAGCTCCAAAAAGCGTGCCGTCGGACGCGCCCGTCGCAATTGCTCGATTACGCCAAAACTGACACCACTGCCCCCATGTACCGCCACTCCGGCAGGCTTGTCCACTGCCAACACCTGATCGTCTTCAAACAAGATCGGGAAATCCCGCGGCGGTACTGCCCGCTCAGTAGCCAATACCGTTGGTTCAGGCAAACGCAAGGGCGGCAAACGCACCATGTCACCTACCTGCACGCGGCTGTCGGCACTGGCGCGCCCCTTGTTGATGCGAACCTCACCGCTTCGGATGATGCGATACACATGGGTCTTGGGCACCCCCTTGAGCTCCCGCAGCAGAAAGTTGTCCAGGCGCTGACCCGCCGAATTTTCATCCACGCAGACACTCCTGGCGGCGGGCGGATGGATGGCTATGTGCTCACGAGCTGCAGGCGCTGACGTCGGGCGATTGGCCCCTATAATGACTTTCACTAGCGATGCGCCGTAAGTGGTTGATTTAACTGAAGGTTAACTCTGATGTGAGGTGGAGTTTAGTTCACCGAGCCAGGACACTTGCGCTACGCGCCACGCTGGAAGGTCGATGCCACCGGGTTGGCCGCCTGTAGACCACAAGCCAGATGCTTGCGGTGGCAGGCCCTAAGCCCAGTCATGACTGACACATTGATTCATTGATACGGAATACCCAAGCTCGCAGATACACCGTCTGCGAGCGGAAATGAGCGAGTTGTTTGTGTTGATATGCCTGATTCCCATATGCCTGCGGAGCCTCCTGGCCCCGCTGTTGGGCATGAATCAGCCTCCAGCGCCCGCACAACGGACGCCATCAGTTATCCAGCCGATAACCGGTGCACAAATGCATCCCCTCGCCCCCTTCCCCGCGCCCACGCTTCGGCTCATGGTTTGAGCGACGCAACTTCGGCAATTCCTCCTCGGATCAAACGCGTCAGTCTGGCATCTCAAGCTCGTCAAGAGCATGTTAAAGGGCCCACACCGCCGGCACAAACGCTGAGCATGGGCCCGCCAAGTAGAAGGAATGCGACCGATGAAACGGATGCTGATCAACGCCACCCAGGCTGAAGAACGCCGACTGGCCATTGTGGATGGGCAAAAACTGCTCGACTACGAAATCGAAATCGAAGGGCGTGAACAACGCAAGGGCAATATTTACAAGGCCGTCGTCACCCGCGTCGAGCCCTCTCTCGAAGCCTGCTTTGTCGACTACGGCGAAGACCGACATGGCTTTTTGCCATTCAAGGAAATTTCCCGCCAGTATTTCCAGGCGGGCGTCAGCGCCAGCCAGGCTCGCATACAGGACGTCATCAAGGAAGGCCAGGAACTGCTGGTCCAGGTGGAAAAAGAGGAGCGCGGCAACAAGGGCGCAGCACTGACCACCTTTGTTTCGCTCGCAGGCCGTTACGTGGTGCTGATGCCCAACAACCCCCGCGGCGGTGGCGTGAGCCGTCGCATCGAAGGTGAAGACCGTGCCGAGCTGAAGGAAGCACTGGACCAGCTCGAATACCCCAACGGCATGTCCATCATTGCCCGTACCGCGGGCATCGGCCGCAGTGCCCCCGAACTGCAATGGGACTTGAACTACCTGCTCAAACTCTGGACGGCCATTGATGGCGCAGCCAAAGGGGGCAAGGGTGCTTTCCTGATCTATCAAGAGTCCTCGCTGGTCATTCGTGCCATCCGAGACTACTTCAACCACGATATCGGCGACATCCTGATCGACACGGACGATGTGTACGAACAGGCCCAGCAGTTCATGGCCCACGTGATGCCTGAGCATGCGGCGCGCGTCAAACGCTACCGCGACGACGCCCCCTTGTTCAGCCGCTTCCAGATTGAGCACCAGATCGAGTCGGCCTACGCTCGCACGGTACAACTGCCCAGCGGCGGTGCCATCGTGATTGACCACACGGAAGCCCTGGTGTCTGTTGACGTCAACTCCGCCCGTGCTATCAAGGGCGGAGACATCGAAGAGACAGCGACACGCACCAATCTGGAGGCCGCCGATGAAGTCGCCCGTCAGATGCGTTTGCGTGACCTGGGCGGCCTGATCGTGATCGACTTCATCGATATGGAAGAAAGCCGCAATCGCCGTGATGTCGAGAACCGACTGCGTGATGCGCTGCGCCAAGACCGTGCCCGTGTGCAATTTGGCACCATTAGCAAGTTCGGCCTCATGGAAATGAGCCGTCAGCGCTTGCGCCCTGCATTGAGCGAAGGCGCATCCATTCCCTGCCCACGTTGCGGCGGCGCGGGCCACATCCGCGACACCGAATCGAGCGCCCTGCAAATTCTGCGTGTCATCCAGGAAGAATCGCTGAAGGACAGCACGGCATCGGTGCTGTGCCAGGTGCCGGTCGAGGTCGCGTCCTTCCTGCTGAACGAAAAACGTTCGGAAATCGCCAAGATCGAGCTCAAGCAACGGATCAACGTCTTGCTGGTGCCCAACAAGACCCTGGAAACTCCAAACTACCGTTTGGAGCGCTTGAAACACGACGATCCGCGCCTGGACAACATCGACGCCAGCTACAAACTGGCGGAAGAAGTCGAGGACCCCACCGCAGTGACGCGCCGCTCGCAAGAGCCCACCAACCGCCAGACGCCGGTGATCAAGGGCGTTCTGCCTGATGCACCCGCACCGGTCGCAGCGCCCAAGCCGGTGGCAGCCCCCGTTGCCACAGCAGCACAGCCGACAGCACCCGTTGCAAAGGCAACTGCCCCAGCGGCCGAAAAAGGCTTTTTCGGCTGGCTCAAGAGCCTGTTCGGTGCAACACCGGCCCCTGCACCTTCTGCGCCGGCGGCACAAGAGCCCGGCAAAGTCGAGGGAAACAAGGGCGATGGCCGACCTGCACGTGATGGCCAGCGTCGCGATGCGGGTCGTGGCGAAGCACGACCCGAAGGCCGTGGTGACCGCGCAGATCGTGGCGAACGCAGCCCACGCGGCGGTCGTGGTGGCCGTGGTTCCCGCAACGACCGTCCGCGCGACCGGGCAGAGACCCAGGGCATGGCACCGGGCCTGGATGGAAACGGCCAGGCCGCAGTAACGGCTGAGGTGGCTCGCAACGAGGGCCGATCGGAACGTGCGCCTCGTTCGGAACGCACAGAACAGCGCCCACGTGGAGAACGCGGCGAAGGCAGGGGCCGCAACGATCGCACGGATACCGCAGAACGTGGCGGCGAAGAAGCACAACTGCGACAGGACAGCGTGGCAAACACCCAGGTTGAACGCCCTGAAGGCGGGAGTGAAACACGCGGCAATGGCCGCGGCGAGCGAGGTTCCCGTCAAGGCGGACGCCGTCAAGCGGCACCTGCTATGGAAGCAACGACGTCCTCACCTGTGCCTTCGGCACCAACCGAATCCGCACCTTTCTCAGGCCCAGCCGACACCGTGGACCACATCGGACCCAATGGTGAAGTGGCACCACAGCAGCGTCGTGAAGGTGAAGGCCGTGAACGTCGCAGCCGCGACCGCTATGGCCGTGATCGGGGTGCGCGTGGCGAGCGAGGTGAACGTGCTCCCAGAGAGCAACAGCCCTCTGCGGAAGTCGCCGAGGTCACAACCGCAGCGCCTACCGAGCTGAGCCCCGTCCCTGCCACGCTGCAAGCGCCTGTCGTGATGCCTGCAACCGAAGCGGCGCCGACAGCTCCGGTGGCCACCGCGGTGCAAGCAGCAAGCGAAGCCCAGGCAGCACCGGCTCAGGAAGCTGCGGCAACGGCTGAAACGACTGGCTCGACACTGCCCAAGGTCGCCCCGTTTGTGTTGCCATTAGCTGAGCTGGTCCAAGTTGCTCAGGCGTCAGGTCTGGAATGGGTCAATTCGGACGCCAGCAAGATTGCAGCAGCGCAGGCTGCCATTGCAGCAACGCCCCCGGTTCCCCATGTTCCACGTGAGCGCCCGCCGGTGGTTCAGATTGACAATGGCCCCCTGGTACTGGTGGAAACCAAGCGTGATTTGCGCAATCTGGATCTGCCATTTGAGCAGAGTACAGTGGCTTGACGCGCTGATACCTCAGGTGCCCTAGTGGGGCACCGGGCACAAGAAAGGCACCCGAGGGTGCCTTTCTTGCTGTGCGCGCCTAAAAAATATCGACACCGCCCACGCGCGGGGGTTCTTCAAAGCTGCCGTTTCTGAGCATGGCCAGGTGGCTGACCACACGGTTTCTACCACTCTTTTGCGCAAAGTCCACAGCGCGCTCGGTCTTGCCCAGCGCTGTATCCGGAGTGTCATCCGACATGACAGACATAAAGCCACAACTCACAGTGACGCGCCCCACTTGAGGAAAATTGAATTTCTCCACATTGGACCGGAACCGATCGAAAACACTGAACACCACCGACTCTTCGGGGCAGTGCATCAAAACGCCAAAGTGTTCCCGATCAAAACGATAGAGTTGGTCATAGGTTCTGAAGGTATTGTTCAGAATCCTGGCAACCAGCAACAAGATCTCTTCACCCAGCAAGTGGCCATGCTTGTCGCTCAAAAGATCAAATTGATCAACCACCACCATGCCCAGCCAGTAATTGGCAGGCACCCGGTGCCGACGCTCATCACCTGCACCCTGGGCGGCGTAAGCATCCAGACGTTGGCCAGAAACCCCATCCAGCTCCTCAAGAACTGCGCTGTAAAAAGCGTCGTCCAGTGACTTTCGGTTCAGCAAGCCCGTCAATGCATCGCGATCGCTATAAGCCAACAGGTTGTACATGTTGCGATAAACATGCCTGAGCTGCTCTGCAATTCCAAAGTCAGCAGCTTGCAGAGGTGCAGCCGAATGGATTTCGATCACACCCAGGTCATCAAAACGGGAGTCCGCAAAGAGGGGCAGGTAAGTGATGCGAGGGCCATTGGGACCGGCCCAGGCCACCTCCAGGGTTTGAGCCGCCTGCACGCATTTGACGCGGTCGGTCACATCTTCCCAACGAGGCAGTTTGGAGACATCCAGCCGGAGCTTGTCGGCCACCTTGCCACCGCCACGCGCATCCAGGCGAACCTGCTCCATCCAGTGCTTGTTCCCATCCTTCGAAACCACCCTTGCGACCACCACCCGTTGGATGGTCAACAAGTCGATCAATGCCTTGGAGAGCGTGAGTTCCAGCAATTCCCGATCCCGGTGATCGGTGAGGCGCAGGACATGATCAATGAGTGTGGCCATGATCAGATGATAGTGTCGTGAAGTTTCGAAACTGGCGCGGATCTAGGCTACTTCAGAGCCTGAACTGGCCCACAACGCTAGACAGCCGGCCCGCCTGGTCTCGCAGGGACTCAGCCGCCGCCGCCGACTGTTCGACCAAGGCGGCATTTTGCTGGGTCATTTGATCTATGTGCGAGAGGGATTGATTGACTTGCGCTATTCCGCTGGACTGGTCGGTTGCTGACGCGGTGATCTCCCCAATGATGTCACTCACACGCTGCACACCCGTCACCATTTCCTGCATGGATCGACCGGCTTGTTCGACCAGGCGGACGCCTGCATCTACCGTATCAACACTGTTGCTGATCAAGGCCTTGATCTCGTTAGCTGCACCGGCGGAACGCTGGGCCAGACTACGTACTTCGCTGGCCACAACTGCAAAACCACGCCCCTGCTCGCCCGCCCTTGCCGCCTCAACCGCCGCATTGAGTGCCAGGATATTGGTCTGAAACGCAATGGAATCGATGAGCCCGATGATGTCGCTGATTTTCCGGCTGGCACCTGCAATCTCATGCATGCTGGACA
>JBJOJH010000358.1:0-9321 GCA_046046715.1 Pseudomonadota bacterium
GTGATGGCGCCGGCCTGTAGCAGGGCTGTCTGCGCATCAGCCCGCAGGTCATGGGTATCTGGCGTCACCGACTCCAGCGACGGCGTCAGATCAGATGACCTACTGGCTTCGGCCTGCAGCACTGGGGCGGCGCCTGGTCCTTCCTGAGCGTCGTAGAGGGCCACCTCGGGCGGCAAGTCCTTGGGTTCGATCACTTGGGCCGGCGCCATCACAGTCAGCCAATGGCACATGTTTTCAAGCTGGCGAACGTTGCCGGGGAAGTTGAACTGGGCCAGGCAGGCCAAGGCCGGATCCGAAATACGTTTGGGCTCTACCCCCAGTTGCTGCGCGCTTTGCTGCAGGAAATGCCGGGTCAGCATGGCCACATCTTCCTTGCGCTCACGCAACGCAGGCAGGCGAAGGCGTATGACGTTCAGGCGGTGAAACAAGTCCTCCCGAAACACACCCTCCTTGACGCGCTGCTCCAGATTCTGGTGTGTCGCCGCAATCACGCGCACATTGGTCTTGACGGCGCCATGCCCGCCCACGCGGTAGAAATGGCCATCACTCAGGACGCGTAGCAAGCGGGTTTGCAGGTCAAACGGCATATCGCCAATTTCGTCCAGAAACAGGGTGCCGCCATCGGCCTGCTCAAAACGACCGCGCCGCATGGTTTGGGCCCCGGTAAACGCGCCACGCTCATGGCCAAACAACTCGCTTTCCAGCAAATCCTTGGGGATGGCAGCCGTGTTGATGGCCACAAAAGGGCCGCTAGCGCGCGGCGAATGCTTGTGCAGTGCGCGGGCCACCAGTTCTTTGCCGGAACCGGACTCGCCGGTGATCATGACCGTGACATTGCTCTGGCTCAGGCGTCCGATGGCGCGAAAAACATCCTGCATGGCAGGGGCCTGGCCCAGCATTTCGGGAGCCGCAGCCATACGCTCCTCAGCGACTTCCTCGCGCTGGCTCTCCTCCACCGCACGGCGTATGAGCTCGACGGCCTTGGGCAAATCAAACGGCTTGGGCAGATACTCGAACGCGCCGCCCTGAAATGCCGAGACTGCGCTGTCCAGGTCGGAAAACGCCGTCATGATGATGACGGGCAGGCCTGGGTGTTTGGCTTTGACCTTTTCCAGCAATTCCAGACCGGAACCACCCGGCATGCGGATATCACTGACAAGGATTTGCGGACCCTCATCGTCACTGGCCGTGTTCAGGGCCTGGATCACATCGCGCGGATTGGTGAAGCTGCGGGTCGGCAGATCGGCGCGCAGCAAAGCCTTTTCCAGCACGAAGCGGATGGACTGATCGTCATCTACTATCCAGATCGGCTTCATGTGTGTTGTCACCTTTGTTAAAGCCGCCCTGAAACCGGGTCAAGGCAGCGGTATGAGTATTTTGAAATCTGTCCGACCGGGCACGCTGTCACATTCAATCGATCCATGGTGTTGCTGAACAAAGGTTTGCGCCAATGTCAGCCCCAGCCCAGACCCGCCCTCTCGCCCTGAGACCAGAGGGTAAAAAATGCGATCCTTGATCACATCAGGTACCCCTGGTCCGTTGTCGATGACATGCAATTCCAATGCCAGCCGATAGCGCTGCTTGCCAAAGGTGATTTGTCGATTCACACGGGTGTAGAAAGTAATGCTCGCATCACCCGCCGCCATCCGCTCTGTAAGGGCCTGACACGCGTTGTGAGCAATATTCAGGACGGTCTGAATCAGCTGCTCCCGGTCACCCCGAAATTCAGGGATGGAGATGTCGTAGTCTCGTACCACCTTCAATCCGCGGGGAAATTCGGCCAGGATCAAGCTACGTACCCGCTCACACACCTCGTGGATGTTGACATCGCCCACCAGGTGGGGCCGCCGGTGAGGTGCAAGCAGGCGGTCCACCAGCGTTTGCAGTCGGTCGGCTTCATGAATGATGACCTGTGTGTACTCGATCAGTTCACGCGAGTCGATTTCCATTTCAAGCAACTGGGCTGCGCCCCGAATACCGCCCAAGGGGTTTTTGATTTCGTGAGCCAGGTTACGGATGAGTTCCTTGTTGGCAAGGGCTTGATCCGCCAGACGTTCTTCCCGGTCCTGACGCGCTTGCTGTTCCAGGGGCAGTAGCTCGACTATGAATTCATGTGCCACCTCGGCCTGCGTGACAACGACATGCACCAAAATGGGATCTTGATTGAGTCGCTTGAGCTGAGCGTCGTAGCGCAAGGCGGCAAAAGCATTGTTCCCAGCACCCTGCAAGGCGGTCGCCAGTGCGCGGGGGTCTATGAAACTCTCAGGAAAGTAGGAGCCCTCCATGCTGCGGCGGGAAATGCCAGAGGCGTCTTCAAAGGCAGCGTTGGCAAACAAAACCATGCCGTGGATATCGACGACCGCCACCAATGTTGCGAGTAAATCGAAGGCGTGATAGATCGACCCACTGGGCCGAACATTGCCCACCTTGGTGGTCAAACTCTTGCTCATGATCTTCACCTGGCAGGCAAGCGCCCTAGTTCGCGTCGTATGCCGGCCATATCGCTTTCGTTTCTGGCGATGGCAGCCTTCAGCTCCGCCACACGATCCAGATATTTCTGATGGTTGCGTACTTCGGCACCCTGCTTTTCAGGCTCACCATTGTTGTATTCCCGCAGCAGCTCCGACTGCCGGGCTTCGGCCTTCTTCAGCTCGCCCTCGAGTATCAGACGGGCATCGGAATCACGCGCCCGCTGATCTGCTGCGTCCACACGCGGCCCAGCACCTGCTGCAGACGGCGCCGGCGTAGGTGCTTTGGTACCTGAGGCACCTGTGGCGGGCTGAGCCGTCGCCGGACGCGTACCCTGCACGACGGTGACGTTGGCACCATCCATGGGCTTGCATCCCTGCAAGCGGGGATCTTGTGGATTGTTGGTATAGACGTTGTTATTGCATTTGTAGACCCGCTCCTGCCCCTGGCTAGAAGCTGAAAACAATGCTGCCGCCAGACAGATCACGACAAACCAGAATGTGCGAGCGTGGAGACTAGGTGACATGCGCGGCGGTAATACAAGTGTGGAGCAAGCCGCAGAGCGGCAGACGATGCTTGCAGTATCGAGCCAAATTCAGATATTCAGTGATCCCAGGAAAACCAAACCATGCAAGGGTCGATCTGCTTTTGAACAAACCCAAGAAAAAAGGACAGCCGCAGCCGTCCTTTTTTTGGCAATGCCTGAGGATTACAGCGAGTAGTACATGTCGTACTCGACCGGGGAAACTTCCACGCGGCTACGGGTCACTTCCTGCATCTTCAGCTCGATGTAGGCATCGATCCAGGAATCGGTGAACACACCGCCCTTGGTCAGGAAGGCACGGTCCTTGTCCAGGGCTTCCAGAGCCTGGTCCAGGCTGGAGCACACGGTAGGAACGAGCTTGTCTTCCTCGGGTGGCAGATGATAGAGATCCTTGCTGGCGGCGTCGCCAGGGTGGATCTTGTTTTCAACGCCATCCAGACCAGCCATGAGCAACGCGGCAAAGCCCAGGTAAGGGTTGCACAGAGGATCGGGGAAGCGGGCTTCAACGCGACGAGCCTTGTCGGAAGCAACGTTCGGAATCCGGATGGATGCAGAACGGTTCTTGGCCGAGTAAGCCAGCTTGACGGGAGCCTCGAAGTGAGGAACCAGACGCTTGTAGCTGTTGGTGCCAGGGTTGGTAATGGCGTTCAGGGCGCGAGCGTGCTTGATGATGCCGCCGATGTAGTGCAGAGCAAACTCGGACAGACCAGCATAGCCATTGCCTGCGAACAGGTTCTTGCCGTCTTTCCAGACCGACTGGTGGACGTGCATGCCGGAACCGTTGTCGCCTGCATAGGGCTTGGGCATGAAGGTGGCGGTTTTGCCGTAGGCATTGGCCACGTTCTGGATCACATACTTTTGCAGCAGGGTCCAGTCGGCGCGCTCAACCAGGGTCGAGAACTTGGTGCCGATTTCACACTGACCTGCGCCAGCCACTTCGTGGTGATGCACTTCAACGGGAACACCCACAGCTTCCAGGATCTGGCACATCTCGTTGCGCATGTCCATGGTGCTATCGACCGGGGGCACTGGGAAGTAACCACCCTTGACGCGGGGACGATGGCCACGGTTGCCACCTTCGAGCTTGGTGCCACTGTTCCAGGGGCCTTCGTACTCGTCAATTGAGTAGAAGCTGTTGTTAGGCTCAACGCTCCAGCGCACTTCATCGAATAGGAAAAATTCAGGTTCTGGACCAAAGTAGGCCGTGTCGCCCAAGCCAGACTGCTTCAGGTACAGCTCAGCACGCTTGGCAATAGAACGGGGATCGCGCTCGTAGGCCTTGCCGTCGGTCGGTTCGATCACGTCACACACCAGAACCATGGTCACTTCTTCGAAGAAGGGGTCGATGATTGCGCTGTTGGCATCGGGCATGAGCAGCATGTCGGATGCTTCGATGCCCTTCCAGCCAGCAATCGACGAGCCGTCGAAGGCCTGACCTTCTTCGAACTTGCTTTCGTCGAACTGGGACACGGGCGCAGTAATGTGCTGCCACTTGCCACGGGTATCAGTGAAGCGGAAGTCAATGAATTTGACTTCGTTGTCCTTCACCATTTTCATCACATCTGCGACGGTCTTGGCCATCAAATACTCCTGTTGAGTCGTTGTTAAAAGGGAAACACTTTGCGATGATGCAGCTTTTGTGCCAGATACAAGCATCACGCCTATCTGCGCAGGGCAACATTTTATGCTCTGGCCTCGAGCTTTGGCCTCAGAGACTTTGGTGCCGCGATTCGCAGCATTTCAGTGCGAATTGCACGTTTATGGTGCATTCCAAGCCAGATCACTGGATTACTTCAGTTTCGCACCAATTCAGGGCCTAATCGAACACCAAGTTGCTTCAGGCCAGAGACCAAACTGGGATAGGCAGCATCCACGTCGGCCGGTGCGCCTTTGACTCCAAGCTCGATATGACGTCCATGCACAGGGTGATCGACACTGGGCAAACTGAAGATCTTGATGGCCGGGTACTGCTGCTCCAGTGACTCCATCAACGGGGTCAGGGTTGCCTCCATACTTCCGTAGGCAATGATGGATCGCTCGACCCGAGGCTGCAGGCGAAACAGGCTTGAGTAGTAGTGATCAAGAACCCACTCGACCATGGGCCAGGCCATCACCGGAAAGCCGGGCACAAAATGCACAGCGCCGCCGTCCAGGCCAGCACAGCTGAAACCAGGAATCTTGTTGTAGGGGTTGGGAATGATGTGTGCCCCCACGGGGAATACACCCATGTTCAGGCGATGAATATTGTCAGGACGGTCCGGCTCATAGACTGCACCTTGATCGCGTGCAACGTCTTGCATCCGCTCTTCTATCAGCACCTTGGCCTGCGGATGCAATGCCAGGTCGACACCTAGAGCGCGGGCTGCACACTGGCGCGTATGGTCGTCCGGCGTGGCACCTATGCCCCCGGTGGAAAACACAATGTCGCCTGAGGCCAATGCCCGCTGCAAAGTCCGGGTGATACGTTCAGGCGAGTCACCCACGTACTCTGCGTAGTCAAGCTGAAGGCCGCGAGCATGCAAGAGCTCAATGACTTTGACCATGTGCTTGTCGGCACGCTTGCCAGACAGGATTTCGTCACCCACGATGATCAGCCCAAAACGGGCATCGGCCCTAGCGGGGAATTGAGTCAAGGGGGATGAGTTTGTCTGCATTCGACAATGCTAACGCGTCTGGGGTAAGCGCCGCTGATTCAGCATGTTGGCTTTGCTCCTTGCGCAGAGCTTGCAGAGCCGCCAGATTGAAGTGGGCAAACCAGAGCGATGAGAAAGCAAAGACCAGGGTGTAGATCCAGATCGCGAGTGGCACCAAAATGACAAAAGCCGCAGCCATGACAGCGCCCGAAGCCCAAATCAGGCTGGGTGCTGAACCCAGGTAGCCCGTGAACACGCCCATGCCTAGCAGCCATAGCCGATGACGAGCAAACAAAATCTGCCGCTCCTGCCTACTCGCGTGGTCGGCCAAGGCATCAAAGGCCATCACACGATAAGTGAGCCAGCCCCAGATCAGTGGAGGTAAGACCAAAATCAATGGTGGAACCAGCCACAGTGGCAAAGACACCAGGAGCGCAAATAGCGCCATCAACAATGAACCCAAGGACCAGGCCAGGCTCAATAGGAAGGTGGCACCCTGTTTACGCTCCAGCTTGGGGAAACGTTTCTCTGCAACCAGCGATACCAGCGAGGGGGTCATGAACAAGGCCACCAACAGCATGGACACCATCACAATCAGCGGCGTTACAGAAAAAATCACGATCAGAGGGGCCACTACCGTGTTCAGACGCCCGACACCCAAGCTTTCGAGCCAACCGGAAACGCTGGAGACCAGCACAGAAGACTCCAGCTGGGCGCGCACACCATCCAGTGCAGCATCCCAAAAGAAATAGCCCAGGCCCAGGGAGGCTGCCACCATCAAAACCAGTGGCAAAAAAGACAAGGCAATCACCCTGGGGTGCATGCAGTACGCGACTGCGCGCCAGAAAGAATCAAACATCAAGCCCATGGGTTGAGCATAACGCTTAAGCCCAGTGGGACAGATGGCAACGGGGGATCAGGCTCGGCCAGCCAATCGCTTGATTCCCTGCCACTGTTGGGACCAAAAGCCACGGCCATAGTCCCGGCCTTCGTGAAACTGATCGTGCAGACCCGTGGGCTCGAAGCGGTGTTCAAAATGGGCCGTTCCAAACAGCATGTCCCACCACGGGAAAAGCACACCAAAGTTGCTATGCGCCCCGTCGGGTGTGTGGTGCCGTCGATGAAAGCATGGACTGATCAAAAACCGTTCGCCACTGCGCCCAAACCACAAGCGCAGGTTGGCATGCTGAAAGCTTTCTATCAGCTGGGACAGCGCCACGATGGCGACATACTGAGCAGGGGGCACACCAATCAGCTGCGCAAGAAAGGCCTGCAGCAAATGCCGCAGCAGGTCATCGAGAACATGGTTCCGGTTGTCGCTCCACATCGTCAGCTTGAGCTGAGCGTGGTGCAGAGAATGCAGCCGCCACCACATACTTGAAGCATGCTGTGCTCTGTGCAGCCAATAAGCAAAGAAATCAAGCGCAACCAGGTACAGCATGAGACTGACCACAGCCTGGTCCGTGACGCCGGGCCAGATTTCGTCGAGGTGTAAGGTCGACACTCCGGCCACTCGAAGCGCTCCAAACAGATCGTCAAACCAGGGCGTCATCAGGAAAAAAAATGCCAACCGAAACAGGCCCAAGCGATGAAGAACGGTGTACAACATGTCGGTCCGCACCGTGGCGCGATCCTGGATGCGCTGCACCGGCCGCCAGCGCTGCAACGCACCGATCACCAACGCAATGACGGCCAGCTGCACCAATCCCACCATAAACCACCCAGCCGCAAGCAGCCCATCCTCCAATAAATTGCCCATGCCCAAGGCGAACATCACGGGCACTAACAGCTGCTCAAACAGGGCCTGTTGGACCTGTGAAAAGTAAACACTGAAATATTCGGCCATGACAGTCAGGCAGGTACTTCGGGTTTAGTCAAATGGCTGATCGGATGTGAATCAATCCAGGCGCGAAACGAAGGATGTTCGCGCAAGGTCTGAAAGCAGAATCCTCGGGCTTTCAGGCCGGTCAGCATAGGTTCCAGATTTGCCGGTGCCCATGGATCCTTGCGCGACCATATTCCCAAATGCGCGAGCAATATGTCGCCCGCCCGAATCTCGCGCAAAGCCTTTTTCAGCAAGGCCGGGTTGCTGAAGGTTTCGCTGGGCAACTCGTCCCCCAAAAAACCAGCCGGCGCCCAGCCGACATGGGCGTAGCCGCAGTCTCGTGCACTCTGGAGCAGCTGGGTGGAAGTTTTACCGCCCGGTGCCCGAAACAAAGGCAGACCTGGTTTGCCTGTGATTTCCTTCAAGCGCTCAGAGGCTTGCCTGATTTGCCCGCAGTATTGCGCAGGATTCCAGGTGAACTCCTGACCTTGGTTTGGACCTGCACTGGGACGAACGAGAAACGTTGGTGGATCCAGGGTCAGGTCCCTGCGCCAGTAGACGTGGTCGTATGTGTGACTTGCAAACTCGTGCCCTTCCCTGGCACGCTCCTTCCACCAGTAAGCCCAGTGTTCGCCTAGGCTCCCATCACCCTGCTGAGTTCTCTCGTTGGCTGCAAAGAAGGTAACTCTGACACCGTGCCGCTGCAAGATGGTGGCAACCAAGGGGGCAATGCCCATATGGCCGGTATCGAACGTCAGGTAAAGCGGCTTTTCACAGCTTGCTGAAGTCGTCGCGTGCACAGGTCCTGCGACGAGGGCGAACAGGGTCGCCAAGCACAGGCAGTCAACGCGGGGCATGATCCAGGGTCCACACCCCGTGTGGCGACTTACCGACCTTGACCTGACGAACGACTTGGCGGGTATGTGTGTCGATCACAGTGAATTTGCCCGCCCATCGCGAACTCAGCAATATGTACTTTCCATCTGCGGAAACGTCCATGCAATCGGGTCCACTAGGTGCCTGGTATTGATCCACCACGGACAAGCCCACGAAATCAATCTTGCTGATCGTGTTCTCAACTCGGTTGCTCACATAGACATGCCGCATGTCGCCGGCGGATCGAAATGCGTGTGCCCCCTTGCCCGTTTTAATCACCTGCACCAGCTTGGGCGCAGAGCCTGTCACGTCATAGACCTCCACACCATCAGAGCCCGTGAGCCCAATGAGCAGATGCTTGTCATCCGGCGTACCAAAAACATCCGCAGGCATGGATCCTGTGGGAGTCCGCCATTTGATCGTCTGGGTATTGATATCAATGGCAACCAGCTCGTCACTGTCCTGCATGGTGCTGTAAATCACTGCACTCCTGCTATCGATCCAGAGATGACTGGGTGTCTTGCCAGTGGCCACCCGCTTGACCAAGCTGATATCGGCACCATTCCAACGATAAATGTCGATATGGTTGAGGCGATTGGCGGCGGTCACGAACCACTTCATGTCGGGCGAAAAGCGCAGCTGATATGGATCTACAACCCCTCGTACCGTACGTTGCACCTCTGCCGTGTGAGGATCAATAAAGGTCAGTGAGTCACTCAAGGCGTTGGCCACAATCAAGGACTTGCTGTCAGGGGTCAAATAGAGGTGGTGAGGCTCCTTCCCAGTCTGTATACGCTTGCTGACCGACCAGGTGGCCGGATTAATCACACTGACATTGGCGTCCAGTGAGTTGAGAACAAAGATGGGTTTGGCAATAGTTTGCGCGCATGCGCCAAACGAAGAACCGACAGCAACTAGGGTAGCAAGAAGCCATGACCATGCCATGGACGCACGGCCCAACTCAGGGCAAAAAT
>JBJOJH010000359.1:0-3349 GCA_046046715.1 Pseudomonadota bacterium
GCATGGCCAGGCAAGATACGTTCGCCGTTTTCAGCCTCTTTCACGGTCATCTGGCACAAGGTATTGAGGCGGGCCGCAAAGCTGGTGGTAAATCCGGGCGGCATGTGCTGCGTGATGGCAATTGCCGGGCAATCGGCCGGCAGACGTATCAGCACCTCCTTCACGGCTTCGGTTCCGCCGGTCGAAGAGCCTATGCAGATCAGTTTTTCGGTGGAAAGCCGCCCCATCAAGGCGGGAGCTGCCTCGCTAGTGGCAGGCTTGCTGGGCACACCGCTTGCCGGAACCACGATGGCGCGTTTGATGCGCGCAGCAGCAGCCACGCGTATCTTGTCGACGATCATGCCCGACAGCTCTTTGATGCCATCCGTCAGGCCGATGCGAGGTTTGGCCACAAAGTCAACGGCACCCAGCTCCAGGGCGCGCATGGTGACTTCAGCACCGCGCTCGGTCAGCGTCGAAATCATGACTACCGGCATGGGCCGCAGGCGCATCAGCCGCCCCAGAAAATCCAGGCCATCCATGCGCGGCATTTCCACGTCCAGGGTGATCACATCCGGGTTGAGCTCACGGATCATTTCACGCGCAATCAGCGGGTCATTTGCCGTGCCCACGCACTCCATATCTGCCTGCCGATTGATGATTTCAGCCAACAGGCTACGCACCAGCGCGGAATCATCGACCACCACCACACGTATCTTCTTCAACTCAAGCCCCTCAAAACAGATCGACAGACCCACCGGCCGTGGACTTGGCCACGCTGGCCGCATTGCCACGGCGCTCTTCCACCGCCAGCGACTCGGGATGGGAATGTGCCAGGCGCTTGACCAGGGCCTTGCCCGTGACCGGGAAAAAGCACACCTTGCGCGGATGGATATCGAGTACGTCCTGCGACACCACCGGTATGCGCTCGGTCGCCAGATAGTCGCGGACAAAGGCCGTGTTGCGCTCACCCACATTCATCGAAGTGAAGCCGGCCATCACCTGTGCGCCACCAAAAATCTTGGCCTGCATGGTTTCCCTGCGCGCACCCTGCTTGATCAACTCGTTGATCAGCAACTCCATGGCGTAAGAGCCATAGCGACCAGAGCCATCACCGGTGTCCCCATCTGGCAGCATGAAATGATTCATGCCTCCGACGCGGGCCGGCCCGTCCCAGATGCAGGCGGCAATGCAGGAGCCCAGCACGGTCATGATCACCACATCCTGACTGGACACAAAGTACTCGCCCGGCAAGACCTTGACGGCGTCGTACTGGAAGTGGTGGTCGGTAAAAAAGAACGATGCTTCGCCGGGCTTGCGGGGCTGGGCCTTGAGCTGATCCACACGCGACACACGGCCATCTGCGTATACCTTGGGCGCCACCGACGCAGAGGCAATTGCAGAGCGAGCCTTCAGGTCCGCAAAACTGGGAGGAGACTGCATGCTCAGCGCCGCTCGTAAACCGTCTTGCCCTTGAGCACGAACAAATCGCGTGAATCGCCAAAATTCTCGGCATGTCCCACAAACAACAGGCCACCGGGCTTCATCACCCGGTGGATGCGCTCGAGCACCTGCCGCTGAGTCGGGGCATCGAAGTAAATCATGACGTTGCGGCAAAACACCACATCGAAAGGTTCGCGAAACGGCCAGTCGTCGCGTATCAGGTTGACGCTGATGAAATCAATAGGCCGTTGCAATTCAGGCCTAACACGCACCATGCCTTCGTTGGCGCCTTTGCCTCGCATGAAAAAGCGCTGCAGTTGTTCGGTGCTGAGATTCTTGGTGCTGTCGAGCTTGTAGACCCCATTGGCCGCCGTAGCCAGCACCTTGGAATCGATGTCGCTGGCGGTCAAGGAGAAGCTGCCCTTGGGTCCCAGGGTCTCCAGCGCCGTCATCACGATGGAGTAAGGCTCCTCGCCGGTTGAGGCCGCACTACACCAGATCTTCCAGGGCGAGGTGGGCGGGCGAGACTTCAGGAATTGAGCCAGCACCTCGAAGTGGTGATGCTCCCGAAAAAAAGAGGTCAGGTTGGTGGTGAGGGCGTTGATGAACTCTTGCCACTCCGGCCCATCGTGGGTTTCCAGCCAGCCCAGGTAGTCGTTGAAGCTTTGAAAGCCCTTTTCGCGCAGACGCCGGGACAAGCGGCTGTACACCATGGCGTGCTTGCCATCGTGCAGACTGATGCCGGCGCGCTGATAAATGAGTTTTTGAACGCGGTCGAAATCGGCACTGGTCCAGGTGAATTCCCGGGCCGCCTCGGTCGCCGTCGGTTCAGCGCGGGGCCGCAAGGAGGTCG
Source organism: Pseudomonadota bacterium (assembly GCA_046046715.1). Classification (GTDB taxonomy): domain Bacteria; phylum Pseudomonadota; class Gammaproteobacteria; order Burkholderiales; family Burkholderiaceae_C; genus JBEEJZ01. The sequence goes on from JBJOJH010000359.1 coordinate 2,276, forward strand.
GCCGAGTTCCCAATTTATTCTGCGTCATTGACCAACCCCATGTCCGGACTGGACATCAGGTGTTCAATGTCAAGCAAGATAAGCATGCGTTCGCCAAAGGAGCCCAAGCCCACCACGGCGGCACTGTCGATCACGCTGTCGATGTCGGGGGCCGGACGCACGTTCTCTGGCGGAATTTCCATCACATCACTCACCGAATCCACCACCACCCCCACGATGCGCTGACGCAGATTGAGGATGATGACCACGGTGGACGTGTCGTAATTGGCACTGGCGCAGGCGAACTTCAGCCGCATGTCCACGATGGGCACGATAGTGCCGCGCAGGTTGATCACGCCCTTGAGAAAGCTGGGCGCATTGGCGATGCGCGTGGGTGGCTCGTAACCCCGGATTTCCTGAACTTTCAGGATATCGATCCCGTACTCTTCGCGGTCCAGCCGAAAGGTCAGGTACTCGCGAGCGCCGAGGGCACTTGCATGTTCCAGTTTGTCCATGGCACCCATCATTGACTCCTTGTCAGCATCATCAGTGACGTGAGCGACGCACCAGCGCCGCTGTGTCGAGAATCAGGGCGACCTTGCCATCGCCCAGTATGGTGGCGCCCGAAACATTGGGCACCTTGCGGTAGTTGGATTCCAGGTTCTTGACCACCACCTGCTGCTGCCCGAGGAGCTCGTCCACCAGCAAGGCCACACGGCTGCCATCGGCTTCGATCACCACCATGATGTCGCTGGTCTTGTCGAGGTCGTAGCGCGGAACCTGAAAGACTTTTTCAAGGCCAATCACCGGCATGTATTCGTCGCGCACCTTGACCAACTGCGAGCCCTGCCCCACCGTGGTCACGGTTTCGGCCTTGACCTGGAAGGACTCGACCACGGACGACAGTGGCAGCAGGTACACCTCGTCACCCACACCTACGGACATGCCGTCCATGATGGCCAGCGTCAGAGGCAGTCGCACCGACACTTTCATGCCCTGGCCTTCGTTCGACTCGATCTCCACCGTGCCATTGAGGGCCGAAATATTGCGCTTGACCACATCCATACCCACGCCGCGGCCGGAGACGTCGGTCAC
>JBJOJH010000360.1:0-3907 GCA_046046715.1 Pseudomonadota bacterium
CCACCTGGTCTGCGCCGTGACCGGTAATGACCACCACCCGACGGGCGCTCAACTCGGCAGCGGTGTCCACCACATGCTGTACCAGGGCTCGCCCCGCCAAAGTGTGCAAAACCTTGGGCAACTTGCTTTTCATGCGGGTGCCCTTGCCCGCAGCCATGATCACCACATCGACTGCTGCGCCTGTTTGTGTCATCTCAACTCCCTTGCTAACTTATTGATTTCAATAGTTCAGATCAAACCGGCCAGACCACGCCGTTGTCGTTGAGGATGGCGTCGAGCGGCACATCGTGCGACTCGGGCTCGAAGTCGTCCACGTAGCCATTGGTGTAGCCCAGACCCACGGTGGTGGGGCGGGGGGTGAGTGCGGCCAAGGTGCGGTCGTAAAAACCACCGCCATAGCCCAGGCGATAGCCCCCGGCGCTGTAGCCCACGCAAGGCACAAACAGCAAGGTGGGCACGATCAACTCAGTGTCTTTGGGCTTGGGAATACCGTAGGCGTCTTCTTCCATGGGGCAGCCCGGGTACCACGACCAGAAGGTGAGGGTTTTGTGCACCTTGTCGACCACCGGCAGGCCGATGCGACGGGGTTGCGCCTCATCCAGCAACTCGCCGTCTTCCTTCCAGCGGTGCAGGGCAGGCAAGGGATCGAACTCACCCTTGATAGGCCAATAAGCGCCAATCACAGCATCTGGGCGGCCCACCAGATAAATCCGCATCACACGCTGTAACAAATCAGCACGTTGCAAACGGTCAGGCAAATTGAGGCGTTCCTCGATCAGCGCCTTGCGTAAGGCCTTTTTGGCGCGTACCTTATCGTCCATCGACTTGTCCATAATGTCCACATGCAGTTTTCAGCGATTTTGACACCGTTCACCGCCCTGGTTTGCCTGGCTCTAATCCCCACCTGGGGCTCCGCCCAAAACCAGCCTGCCGGTCGTGGCCCCGACCCCGTCCAGGCTCAGGCCGCCAGCGTGATTCTGGACATGAGCCAGGCCTTCAAAAAAGGTGATAGCAAGCGCCTGAGCGCCCTGCTGCCCCAGGCGCGCGGCCATGTGCTGGAGCCGTGGGCCGCTTACTGGGAGCTGCGCAGTCGGCTAGACACCGCATCCAGATCCGAGATCGAGTCTTTTTTGGGCCGCTACGCCGGCAGCTACCAGGAAGACCGGCTACGCAATGACTGGCTGTTGATGCTGGGCCAGCGTCGGGACTGGGCCACCTTTGCTGCCGAGCACCCCAACTACCGCATGAGCGATGACCGCGAGGTGAAGTGCTACGCCCTGACCGTGGGCCACGGCCCCGCGGGCGCCGACCTGCCGGTTGATATCAAGCGCCTGTGGTACGCCCAGCGCGAGGCCGACGACGGTTGCGCCTATGCCGCAGCCCAAATGCACGATGCCAGCCGCCTGAGCGACACTGAGGTGTGGGTGAAGGCACGCCTGGCCATGGAAGCCAACCGCCCCCGCATGGCACGCCAGGCGCTGGAAATGATAGGCCGCGAGGCCCTGGCTCCGCTCAACGACATACAGGAGAACCCGGCACGCTACCTGGCCAAGCACAAGCTTGCCTCGGGCGCCAATCAGGGCCTAAGCCAGGAATGGGCCGTTTTGGCGGTGGTTCGACTGGCCAGTACAGACACCGAAGCGGCTGCCGACGCCCTGCAAAGCAAACTGGCCAAGCAACTGACGGCGGAGCAGCGGTCTTGGGCCTGGGGCGCGATTGGTAAGAGTGCAGCGCAGCGCCTGTCAAACGACGCCATGCGCTACTACGCTCAGGCACGTGATGCCGACCTGAGTGATGACCAGCTGGCCTGGAAGGTGCGCGCCGCCTTGCGCAAGGGCGACTGGAAGCAGGTGCAGACCGCCGTTCAAGCCATGAGTGACCAGGCCCGCACCGATGCCGCCTGGGTGTACTGGCGCGCCACCGCCCAACACCGGCTGGCCAAAACCGATGCAGATCATGCAGAGGCCAACAAGGCACTGCAAAGCATTGCTGGCGTGCGCGGCTTTTACGAACAGCTGGCGCTGGAAGACCTGGGCCAGTCTGTCACCCTGCCCCAGCGTCCTGCAGCACTCACGCCGCAAGAGCAGGAAGCTGCCCGCAAGAACCCCGGCCTGCAGCGCAGCCTGGCTGCCATCCAGATTGGCCTGCGCAGCGAAGGTGTGCGGGAGTGGAACTACACCACCAACCTGCACTCGCCAGGCGGCATGAATGACCGCGAACTGTTGGCCGCTGCCGAGCTGGCCTGCCAGAACGAGGTGTGGGACCGGTGCATCAACACCAGCGAGCGCACCAAGAATGTGATCGACGTCGCGCAGCGCTACCCGGTGCCGTTTCGCGACTCGGTGGTTCAGCGGTCTAACCAGATCGGACTGGACCCCGCATACGTGTATGGCCTGATCCGCCAGGAAAGCCGCTTTGTGATGGATGCACGTTCGAGCGTTGGAGCCTCGGGCCTGATGCAGGTCATGCCCGCCACAGCCAAATGGACAGCCAAAAAAATCGGCATGAGCGACTTCCAGCCCCATCTTTTGAGCGACCGCGAGACCAACATCGCCATCGGCACCGGCTACCTGAAGCTGGTGCTGGATGATTTTTCTGGTTCCATGCCACTGGCCGCCGCCGCCTACAACGCCGGCCCCAGCCGCTCACGCGCCTGGCGTGGCCAAACCGGCGATGCGGTGCTGGATGCCGCTGTCTGGGCCGAAAACGTACCGTTTTCTGAAACCCGCGACTATGTCAAAAAAGTGCTGTCCAACACCACGGCCTATGCCGCCTTGCTGACAGGGCTACCCCAGTCGCTCAAGGCGCGCCTGGGCCGGGTTGGACCTCGCGATGCCAGCACTGAAGTCGACAAGGACCTGCCATGAAAAAGATATTGGTGTTGGGTGGCTCGGGCTTTGTGGGCCGTCATCTGTGCGAGAAACTCGCCCGCGCCTCCTGCCGCATCACGGTACCCACCCGGCGCGCCGCCAATGCCAGCGCCGTGCAGCCCCTGCCCGGCCTGACGGTACTGACCGCCGATCTGTTTGATGACACACAGCTGCGCGAGCTGGTGAACGGCCATGACGCGGTGGTCAACCTGGTGGCCATCCTGCATGGCACTGAAGCTTCCTTTGAACGCGCCCATCTGACCTTGCCTCAAAAAATAGCCCAGGCTTGCCGTGCCACGGGCGTCAAGCGCCTGGTGCACGTCAGCGCTTTGGGGGCGGCGCTGGATGCGCCCTCGATGTACCAGCGCAGCAAAGCGCGTGGCGAGGCCGTGCTACTGGCCGCCGGGCTGGACCTGACGGTGCTGCGCCCGAGCGTGATTTTTGGAGACGGCGATCGGTTTTTGACGCTATTTGCGAAGCTCCAGCAACTTGCGCCCGTGGTACCTCTGGCCGGCGCATCTACCCGGTTTCAGCCGGTGTGGGTGGAAGACGTGGCACAGGCGATTGCAAACTGTTTGCTGGGCTCAGCCCACTTGGCACCATCGGCCACCATAGGCCAGCGCTACGACTTGTGTGGCCCTGACGTGATGACGCTGGCAGAGCTGGTGCGTTTTGCAGGCGCAGCCAGCGGCATCAGCGGTGGCAGACCTGTGCTGCCTTTGCCAGCCGCCCTGGGGCGTTTGCAAGCCAGCCTGATGCGCCTGATGCCCGGCGAGCCCCTGCTCAGCCACGACAACCTGGACTCCATGAAAGTCGACAACGTGTGCGACGGCACCCTGCCGGGCTTGTCCGAGCTGGACATTACACCAGCCGCCCTGAGTGCGGTGGCCCCAGGCTACCTCTCCACCGCCACAACCAGCACTGGCCTGGACCGTTTTCGTCGAACTGCCGGACGCTGATCAGGCAAACCAAGCAAGCAATCACACGGCCAAGCACCATGCTCAAACTGTTTATCGGCAACAAGAACTACTCCTCCT
>JBJOJH010000361.1:0-10177 GCA_046046715.1 Pseudomonadota bacterium
GCGCCCGACGACCAAACTTACGACGTGACTGTGCGCTTGTCGCCACAAAGCCGAGACACGCCAGAAGACCTGCAAAATCTACCCTTTGCGCTGGGCACCAATGCCGACGGTAGCAATCGGATTGTTCGACTGGGGCAGGTTGCGCAGGTGCAGCCCGCCACCGGGCCCAATCAGATCAACCGGCGCGACCTGACACGCGAAGTGGCTATCAACGCCAACGTGTCCGTCCGATCTGCTGGCGAAGTCTCGGCCGACATCAAAGCCGTTCTGGACGACCTCGATTTCCCGCCCGGCTATCGCTACAAGTTTGGCGGCTCTACCAAAAACATGGCCGAATCCTTTGGCTACGCCGTGTCGGCTTTGGCGATGGCCATCATCTTCATTTACATGATTCTGGCCAGCCAGTTCAAGAGCTTCTTCCAGCCACTGGCACTGATGACCGCCCTGCCCCTGACGCTGATCGGTGTGGTGCTGGCGCTGATGATGTTTGGCTCCACGCTGTCGATGTTCTCGATCATTGGGGTGGTCATGCTCATGGGCCTGGTCACCAAAAATGCCATTTTGCTGGTGGACTTTGCGATTCGCGCTCGTGAACCGATTGAAAACACCGACGGCAGCAAGCAGGCCGGACTGGGCCGCAGCGAAGCCCTGCTGATGGCCGCGCGCGTACGGCTGCGCCCTATCCTGATGACCACGCTGGCCATGATTTTTGGCATGGTGCCACTGGCTTTTGCCCTGACAGAAGGCTCCGAACAACGCGCGCCCATGGGGCAAGCCGTGATCGGCGGAGTGATCACTTCGTCACTCCTTACCCTCGTGGTTGTGCCCGTGGTGTACTGCTACATGGACGATTTGGCACGTTGGCTACGCCATAAATGGGGCCCAGCGCGGGGCGCGCAAACAGGTGATTAGGCCCACCTCGGTAAAATTCATCAGAGTCGGTTAACATACCCCATGGAGTATCAAATGAACATTGAACAAGCCCGCTTCAACATGATTGAACAGCAGATCCGCCCGTGGAATGTGCTGGATGCTAAAGTACTGCACTTGCTGTCCGTCGTGAAGCGTGAGGATTTTGTGCCTGCGGCCTACCGCGGCATGGCTTTCGTCGATATGGAAGTGCCCTTGCCTTGTGGCGAGCGCATGCTGGCCCCCCGGGTCGAAGCGCGCATGCTGCAAGACCTGGCCGTGCAAAAACACGAAAAGGTGCTGGAAGTGGGCGCGGGCTCAGGCTACATGGCAGCCCTGCTGGCCCACCGCGCCAACAGCGTGGTCACGCTGGAACTGCACCCTGAACTGGCAGAGCTGGCACGCGCCAACCTAGCGAAGGCAGGTGTCACCAATGTGGAAGTTCGGCACGCCGACGCCGCCAAGGACACCGCCGTGGACGGTGAATTTGATGTGATCGTATTGAGCGGCTCCGTGGGTGCAGTGCCGGCAGCGCTGCTGAGCCACCTCAAGGTAGGTGGTCGGCTCATGGCCATCGTAGGCGACGAACCCATCATGCAGGCCACCCTGATCCAGCGTACCAGCGCCACGGCTACGGCCACCCAACACCCCTGGGACACCGAAGTGCCCCGCCTGCACAACTTCCCGGAAAGCAGCAGTTTTCAGTTTTAAAAGGTCTTCTGGCCTTTGGATATTTCCTTTGAGAGACGCACCATGATTACCCAGATTCGCCCCTCCGAACTCGAGACTTGGCTCAATGGCGCTCGTGCGCTGGGGGAGCCTGTGGTGCTTGACGTGCGTGAAGTCGATGAAGTTCGTATTGCCAGCATCAAGGCCGACGGCTTTGAGCTGATCACCATACCCATGGGCCTGGTGCCGGTGCGCCTGGCGGAGCTCGACCCTGCCCGCCCGATTGCCTGCCTGTGCCACCACGGTGGCCGCAGCATGAACGTGGCCAACTTCCTGCGTGGACGTGGTTTTGCCCATGTAGCGAACGTGTCTGGCGGCATCAATGCCTGGTCTCAAGAAGTGGACCCCAGCGTGCCTCGTTACTGAGTTAGCCAGCTGTTCGAACTTTTGACTCTCCTAGGATCCTTCATGACTGCTTTTCGTCTGCTTCCCTTGTCTGCGGCACTTGGCTTGGCGCTGTCCCTGCCGTCTCAGGCGCAAAGTCTGGTTGACCTGTACGAGTCGGCCCGCGCCTTTGACGCCAGCTACCAATCGGCCAAATCGCAGTTCGATGCCACCATGGCCAAGGCAGAGCAGGCACGTTCAGCCGTCTTGCCCAACGTGGGGCTTTCTGCTGGTCTGAACCTGGGCACGATCGACAACAGTCTGGCAGCGCCCACGGTCAAACAGGGTGGATTCAACAGCCAAAGCGCCACCCTCAGCGCATCGCATCCCTTGTACCGCCCTGCCAACCAGGCAAGCTACCAACAGGGCGAGAAACAAAAGGACCTTGCCCAATGGCAATTGGCCGCAGCCGACCAAGACCTGATCGTGCGGGTGAGCCAAGCTTATTTTGATGTGCTGGCCGCCCAAGACAACCTGGGCTTCGTGCTGGCGCAAAAAGCTGCCGTGACCGAACAACTCGCTGCCGCCAAGCGCAACTTCGAAGTCGGCACTTCCACCATCACCGACACACGTGAAGCCCAGGCCCGATTTGACCTGGTCACCGCCCAGGAAATTGCCGCACGCAACGACGAGCAGGTGAAAAAACTCGCCCTGGATCAACTCGTTGGCAAAACCGGTACACAGCCCAAAGGTGTGGCCTTGCCGCTGAGCCTGCCTGTCGTCGAACCCGTCGACATCAATGCGTGGGTGCAACGCTCTGCCGAGAGTCATCCGTCTGTGAAACAAAGCCAGATCGGTCTGGACGTTGCCCAGCTTGAAACCCGCAAGGCGGAATCTGCATCCGGCCCCACGCTGGATGCCACCGCAGGACTGAACATCACCCAGAACAACGAATCGGCCACCAGCACGGCCACATTTAGGACCACCACGGGCACCGTGGGCCTGAGTTTCAACCTGCCCTTGTTCTCCGGCTACGCCATCCAGAACCGCTTAAAAGAAACCTTGGCGCTGGAAGACAAAGCGCGCAATGACCTCGAAGGTGCCAAACGCGCCGTTGCCCAAGGAACGCGCAGCGCCTACTTTGGTGTGCTGTCAGGTCAAGGCCAAGTCAAAGCCCTGGAGGCCGCAGAAGCCTCCAGCCAAAGCGCCCTGGACGCCAACAAGCTGGGTTACCAGGTCGGTGTGCGCATCAACATCGACGTGCTCAACGCCCAAAGCCAACTGTTCGACACCAAGGCCAAATTAGCCAAGGCCAGGTATGACGTGCTGCTGGGTGGGCTGAAATTGAAGCAGGCCAGTGGGGTGCTGAAAACCGACGACCTGAAGAGTGTCAATGACCTGCTTCAGAAATAATTATTCAGGCTAAGGTGGGAGCTGAGGCCGCAGTTCCAGCAATTGATTTCTCATCCGACTCCATTAGAGTTAAATATTCACAAGGAATAGCTCTAGAGTGCCTTAAACAGTACTGCAGAGGCCGTGCAGTGTCAGTGTTTGCTGGCTTAAATGTTGCAATGCTTCCAGCCATGATCACTAACCATCTAGAGTCGAAATAAGAACGTTAACAAAAGACTCCAACATAAGAATTTAGCTCCAATGGCAGCGATCCGTCACGCAGCTATTTACATGAGATTCAACAAAAGAATAATCAAACGCGAGCTACTGCGCGTGGTGAGCCAGATCAACAGCTGGATCATGAATGTGTATGAGCCCCTCTTACGCTGGCAACGTAAACGCGACGCTGGTCGCAACTTGAATATCCAACACAATCCGACGCATATGGGCTCGGGCAAAGTGGCTATTTACCTGGTGTTTCAACCCTATGGCCTGGCAGCGTCAACCTTGCTGACGCTAGAACATCTTCAAAGTAAGGGCTACAGCACGCTGCTGGTGAGTAACTGCCCACTGAGTCCCGAGGACAGCGCCCGGACTTTACCGCTGTGCTGGCAAGTCATGGTGAGAAAAAATTTTGGCTATGACTTTGGCGGTTACCAAGATGGCGTCTTGGCGGTCTTGAGATCGGACCAGCCCGTCAAGCAAATGCTGATACTGAACGACAGCATCTGGTTTCCGCTGCATCGGGACTGTGACTTGCTGGACCGTATGGAAGCTAGTCCAGTTGGGTTTGTGGGCGCATTCCAGCTCGAGCCGACACGCGATCAGAAAAAAATGCGGGGAAAAAGGCGACCGTTCATGGGGTCATTTTTTTGGCACTTCAAAGACCCGGTGTTGAGCAGCCCGGCCTTCAAAGAATTCTGGCGGGACTACAAGGCAACCAGTAGCAAGTTCGCGACCATACGCCGTGGCGAGAGACGCTTCACGCACCATTTAATGGACGCCGGCATTGCTTGCGAAGCCATCTTCAGCCGAAATCAGTTTGACAGTTGGCTGCAGCATGCACAAGGAACGGATCTAAGACAGGCACTCGAAGATTTGTGCACCAACGACTCCCATCTTGCAACTCGACTGCTGACATTACTGGCCAGCTATCAAAGTCACCCGACGTGGGAAGCCGACGCCAGAGCCCTTGCCTCTGACATGACTCGCTCCCAAAACATCATGGCGACCGCACCACTCTTCATGGTGCGAGATTTGGGCTTGCCTTTTTTGAAAAAGTCTGCAGACGATGCCAACCTTCTGGCTTTGCAGGCACTCAATACTTATTTCAGCAAACGTCCGGAGTTGATTGAAAAAGACCTGCTCAATGAACTTCGGCAGGTGCTCCAACGGCATCAGGTGGAGTGACCCTCGGTCCAAATAAACCCGAGGGACCCGCTGCCAATAGCGCCATGATGCCGAATGAAAAATACGCTTCCATAAAGAGCCAAAGTGGCCCGTGTGCCAAGGCATCAATAAACAATATAGTCAGGAAGGCCAGAAACAGGGTTTTCTCGGCTTGGCTACGCTGCAAGGCCATCGTGACTGCCCCAATTAGGTAGGTGCAAAATAAAAGCACACCCACCACCCCGTGATCTACCGCAAAAAACAAGAACTGGTTGTGCGGATGAAAGCAGCCAATCTTGCACATGGTGTCGTTAGCAAACGCCTCCTTGGCAAGCTCGTGGTAGGCGCCCGTACCGTGTCCTACCCAAGGGGCCTGCATCCATAAATTAAAAGACGTACGCCACATTTGCATGCGTGCACCCGTAGAAGTGAATACGTCGCCTTGCTTATAAGCAGCCGCCTCGCTAAACACCTGCTGTACGCGCGCGCTTGCAAGATCAGTCAACAACAATACTGCCAATGCGGCTACGCCTGCTAGCAGAGCCGTCATCATGGCCCATCGACGTGGCACGCTAAGCAGCGGCACCAGCACGGCAAGACTTAAAACAACGCCATAGCCAATACGGCTTGTAGTGAGATGGGTGATGCTGAACAAGGCGCCGGCACAAAGCAGAAATATTGCTATGCGGAACGGCCAAACTCCGGGGCGGCGTGCCCACAGCCAGAGCACTACAGCAAACAATGCGATCACCAGACTCTGGGCGATGTAATCAATAAACACCGCGTGATCGACTCCCAAACCAAGGTTCTTGGTTTTTGACCAGGGCAGCACAAAAAAGATATTGAGGTAGGTGGACACCAGCACCACACTGCAACCGAGGATGAAGGCCCACCACACCCAACGCCTGTGTCGCTGGTCAGTGAGCAAGCTGATGATCATCAGCATTAAAAAGAATTTGCTGTACCGCTCCCAATGTTCCAGGACATCATGCCAGGGCGCACTTGTATAAAAAGCCCCAAACAGCAACATGGCCCAGATACCCACCACTGGCCAAAACAATAAGTTTTGGCTAATGCTGAGCCATTTTTCTTTCACTCGACCAGAAAAAATCCATCCCAACATGATCAGCAGGGCAGCAATGTTAAACAAAGCTCGGGAAGTTGGGATAGCAAAACCCAGCAACACACAGCCAAACACGCCCACGTGAAAAGCGACTGCATTGGCACGCTGCACTAGGGTCATTTTTGAAAACCAATGTGCCAGAAAGCAGACGACCTGACTGTGTGCACAAATTGAATCGAAGCGAGACCCTGCCCATAAGCTTGATCTTCGTTTGACCACGATGCCCAACACGAACTTAAAAAACTGTTGATTCCTTGTTTATCAAAAGCAGAGCAGGCCCGAACAGATTCGGCTTGCGCCCTGTTACTTTGCCTCGTCCCCACATCCAAACTCGGCAAACCTAAAAAAGGCGCCTCCCGCACGCCCGCACTGCTGTTGCCCACCATCACCGCTGCGTTTTTCATCAGCTCCGAGAAATAGTTGAAGCGCATCGACGGGATCAATCGGAAACGTTCTTTGGGCAAGGCTTCGATGACGGCAAAGATTTCATCGGTGCCAGGATCGTTGTTGGGTGCGATCACCACAAAGTTCTTGCCACTTGCCTCAAGACAGGTAAACAGAGATTTCGCCTGCGCCCCGATGGTGTCTACCTCCGAGGTGACGGGGTGAAAAATCACGATGCCGTAGTCGTCAAAAGGAATCGCGTAACGCGACTTCACTTCCTCGATGGTCACACCGGAGGGTCTGGCATGGGTGTCCAGCTCGGGCGAGCCGATGTTGTAAACCCGCTCGGGTGCCTCGCCCAACGCCAGCACGCGCTGACGGGCGGACTCCGAACTCACAAAGTGGGTGGCACAGAGCTTGGTGTTGCAGTGGCGAATGCTCTCGTCGATGGTGCCAGACACCTCGCCACCTTCGATGTGGGCTGATCGGATGTAGCGCATAGCGCACACGATGGAGGCAGCCAGTGCCTCCACCCGATCACCGTGGATGATGACCAGGTCGGGCCGGTGCTCGTGCACAAAATCAGAAAAGCCCAGGATGGTTTTGGACAGGATGAAGTCCAGCGCATCACCTTCACGCTGATTGACGAATTCAAAAAACTCGGCCCCAGCAAAGCGTTTCACTTCCAGCCGGGTTTCACCGTAGCGCTTCATCATGTGCATGCCGGTGATAAAAAAGCTGATATCGAACCCCGCTTGCTGAGCTGCATGCGCCAAGGGCTCGAGCTTGCCAAAGTCCGCCCGGGTGCCCGTCACAAACAGGAGCTTTTTCCCTGTGACTGGCGTTTCCTGGTCGGTCATTGCGGCCTCTCCACGCCATCAAAATCGGTCCAGCGCAGCTGCTGGTTGCGCTTTACGGCCTGCGTCAATCGGGCACCGATCAAGCGGTCAAAGTACTGCACCGAAATCTCGCCCGAACCCGGCCGGCGCGCCCAGATGTCCGCCTCGGTGACCACATGGCCGGCAGGCAGGTCTTTGTCTGCCACCACAGAGCCACGTGCAAAGCGGTAAACATCTTCTTCGGGTGCGGTACGCACTTTGGGGTTGTTCAGCGCGGTCTGGATTTCCTTGGACCGATCGATCAGAAAACGCAATTCGGCCGGATCCATAGAGCACGAAATGTCGGGCCCCTTGCGGTAGCGGGTGTCGGTGAAGTGACGCTCCAGTATGCAGGCCCCCAAGGCCACAGCCGACAGGGCCATTTCGGGGCCGATGCTGTGGTCAGAAAAGCCGACCACCGCATTCGGAAAGGCATTGCGCAACTCGGTAACGCCCTGCAGGCTGACAATCTCGGGGGGAGACGGATAAAGGTTGGTGCACTCGAGCAAGGCATATTCAATGCCCGCGTCTTCCAGTATCTGTACCGATGGCCTCATGCTCTCGATGGTTTGCATGCCGGTGCTCATGATCACTGGCTTGCCCATGCGGGCGATGTGCCGGATCAGGGGCAAGTGGTTGCATTCCCCCGAACCAATCTTGAACGCAGCCACACCGATCTCATTCAGGAAGTCGGCTGCTGCACGCGAAAAAGGCGTCGAGACGTAGATCATGCCCAGCGATTCGGCATGCTTTTTCAGCGCGATTTCGTCGTCTTTACCCAAAGCGCACTCTTGCATGACGTGCCAGATCGACTTGTCCGCATTCGGCGGAAAAATCGACTTGGCCTCATCGGTCATTTCGTCGTCCACAAAGTGGGTCTGGTGCTTGACCATTTCACAACCAGCCAAATGGGCGGCCGTGACCATCGATTTGGCCACCTGCAGGCTACCGCCGTGGTTGATGCCGATCTCGGCGATCACCAATGGCGCGTGGCGCAGAGAAATTTCCCGATTTGCAATTTTCATGATGACCTTCCTTGCTTGATAGCAGCCAAAGCTGCCTCACAACGTTCAAAATCAGCGAGGGAATCGATGTCCAGACTCCGCTCTGCCGGCATTTCAATGACGCCTATGTGCTCGGTCTCAAAACCGCCGCGGCGAACAAACCACTCGGCTTGAAATACATAAATGGCCCCGTTGGGGCGCACCACTGGTGGCAACCTTTGCCGGTTTGAAAAACAGAATGCTGGCTCGCTGAGCGGCACAAACTTGGAGCCATCGAGACGCCCCCACTTGAGGACTCCGCGGTCCGCCTCGGTGACAGACATCACGAGCTCATAGTCCCCTGCATCAAACACACGCAAGGCAGCCATGACGTCATCACGATGGCGCAAGGGCGATGTGGCCTGTAGAAGCACCGCAGTGCCTAAACACCCAGAGGCTTGCAGCGCGTGCACGAGGACCGGTGCCATAGGCACTTGGTCCCCACAAAGTTCTGGTGGTCTGGCCAGAGCCTCTACCCGGTCAGGCAATTGCGCCTCAAGAACCTGGGCAATGTCAGTCGAGATGACGACACGCTCGGCCCCTGCCGCTAGCGCCACATCTACCGCGTGCATGTAGAGCGGCTTATCCGCCAGGACGCGGGTGTTTTTGCCTAGCAAACCTTTGGAGCCCGCCCTCAGGGGAATGATGGCAGTCCAGGACGATTGAGTCCGATGCATCGACTAAGAGCGCGCGGTGTGGCGTAGGGGCTTCATGGAGGCGATAAGTATACTGACGCCCCGCTAGCGGCAGCACCCTGCACACCGCCCAAATCGCGCTCTTGAAATCTCATACCCCCGACAGCCCGTGAATAAATTGCCGCCATCGCAGCCCTTCCCGGCCAGCCTGGGGATGCGTCTGGCCATATCGGCCTACGAATGGCTGTGGGTGCTCCTGCTGCCATTTATGCTGGCGTTTTTATGGCAGCGCGGCAAACGGGAGCCTTTGTACAGGCAGTTCTGGTCTGAACGTTGGGGCCTGGCACCCACCACGCTGCACAAACCGGTGTGGGTTCACTCTGCCTCGATGGGTGAAATGCGCGGCGCAGCGCCACTGGTGCAGGCCATCCTGGCTGCGGGCTATCCCGTGCTCATCAGCACCCTGACCCCGGCCGGCCGGACTAGCGCACAAAAATTGTTTGCAGATGCCATCGCAACCGGGCAAGTGGCCGTGACCTATGTGCCGTTTGAGTGGGGCAGTTGTGTGCGGCGCTTCATCAAGCGCGTGCAGCCGCGATGCGCCGTGATGACGGAAATCGACACCTGGCCCGCGCTTTTGACTGGCATTCGACGCAGCGGCGTCCCGCTGTGCATGGCCAATGCCCAATACCCCAAAAAAAGTATTGAACGAGATGCCAAATGGGGCGGATTCAGGGCCAAGATTTTTCCAGCCTATCAATTGGTTATGTGCAAATCTGAGACGCATGCTGAGCGCTTCAGACGTGTGGGCTGCAAGCATGTCGAAGTCGTCGGCGAGACCCGTTTCGACCTGCCCATTCCCCTTGATCAACTGGCTGCCGGGGCGAGGCTGGTTGAGACCTGGCAGCTGCAACGCGAGTCCCGACCGGTGCTGGCCTTTGCCAGCGCGATCGTGGGTGAGGATGAGCAATTCATAGAGGCCATACATCAGGTCAGGCAACAGCTTCACGACTTGGGCTTACCCAAACCCTTGATTGTTTATGTGCCACGCAGCCCACAGCGTTTTGACACCGTCGATGCACTTTCAAAGGCATCGGGCCTGAAGGTCTTGCGACGCAGCCAGGCGCTCAGCGGTCAGCTGGAAATCAACAGCAAATTTCTCAACATCGACGACACTGATGTGCTCTTGGGGGACTCGCTGGGTGAGATGTACTTCTATCTTGCGCTTGCACACGTGGTGGTGGTGGGTGCTTCGTTCGTCCCCATGGGATCTCACAATGTGATTGAACCGCTGGCACTGAAAAAGCCGGTGATGGTCGGCCCCAGCATCTGGGGGATTGAATATCCCGGCGTTGAGGCATTGGCTGCCGG
>JBJOJH010000362.1:0-9998 GCA_046046715.1 Pseudomonadota bacterium
TCTTGGGTGAGGAGGGGCCCGCCCTGTCCCAGGTCCTGGGCGCCAACCACAGTTTTCAGTTCGAATGTGGTTTCCACGGGGAAGTGGCAGCATCGGAACGTGAACTACGTAGTGCCTTGACCAACCTGCTGAGCAACGCGGTGCGCTACACGCCCACAGGGGGGGCCATCACCGTGACTGCTGTGTTGACGCCCGATGACCGTTTGGTGTTTTCAGTGACCGACACGGGTCCGGGCATTGCGCCGGAGCATTTGGCCCGGCTTACTGAGCGCTTCTATCGTGTGGACCAGAGTCGCTCCCGCGACACAGGCGGTACTGGCCTGGGCCTGGCCATCGTCAAACACGTCGCACAGCGTCATGACGCCCTTTTGCAGATTGACAGCGTGCCTGGCCGTGGCTCCTGTTTTTCCATCTCATTTCCTGCGCTTCGGATTCGGCCGCTGACCTGAAACGGCGTCTGGGCCTTACCTTCTGCGGAGCCAGCGGTCGGAGTTGCTCCTACCGATCCTTGCGACAATCTGTTGCAAGCTACTTTTGATCGATATGACTCTCACAATGGATAAGCCCTCCCGCAGAACGCCCAGCAGATTGATGCCTATGGCACTGGCGGTTTGCTTTTTGGTGGCGGGGTGCACCGTTGCCCCAGTGCAACAGGCGGAGGCTCCGACCCTTCCCACGCCCACGCCACCCGCGCCCGTAGTTAAACGCCCCCCGCGTATCGGCCTGGCGCTGGGCGGTGGGGCTGCCCGCGGTTTTGCGCATGTGGGGGTCATACAGGTGCTGGAGGAGGCGGGTATTCGGCCAGACCTGGTGGCGGGTACCTCCGCCGGCAGTTTGGTGGCAGCCATCTACGCCAGTGGCAAAAACGGTGCTCAGTTGCAGCAGGTAGCTGAGACCATGGACGAAGCCGCCATTGCTGACTGGACCTTGCCCCTGTTCAACCGGGGCGTGTTGCGGGGTGATGCGCTGGCGCGTTACGTGAATGGCCAGGTCAACGGTCGTTTGATCGAAGCCATGCCTTTGCCCCTGGGCATCGTCGCGACCGATCTGCACAGCGGCGAGGGCATTTTGTTTCAGCGTGGTGACACGGGTGTGGCCGTGCGTGCGTCTAGCTCGGTGCCGGCCGTGTTTCAGCCTGTCAAGATCGCGGGTCGTGAATACGTCGACGGCGGACTGGTGTCGCCCGTGCCGGTGGGTCATGCGCGCAGCATGGGTGCAGAGCTCGTGATTGCCGTTGATATTTCCAGCCCGCCAGAGGACAACCCTGCTAGCGACACTTTGCAGGTTTTGCTGCAGACTTTTTCGATCATGGGGCGCAGCATCAATCAGTTTGAAGTGCGTAATGCCGATGTGGTGGTGCGTCCGGCATTGATGGGTGTGGGGAGTGCTGATTTCCGCTCGCGGCGCAAATCAATTGAGGCGGGTCGGGTGGCCATGCAGCAGCAAATGCCGGCCTTGCGCGCCAAACTGGTGGCGCTGGCCCGAGTGCCCTGATTTGAGCCAAAAAAAAGGGCTGGTCTTGCGACCAACCCTTAAGGGATCCCTGAACCCTGGAGGTTACGAAAGGACCCGAGGAGACAACCGGCAGGTGATGAAGTTCTGTTGAAAGCCACCACCTAAAAAGTTCGTTGAGCAAATTATCTCAGGGTTTTCCCTGATTCGCCAAGTCACTTGATTAAAAGTGTGAACTTGACGAGTTCTTTGTGCTCAATCAGCAAAAATTAACGCTTCTTGGCAGCCGACTTGGATGCGCTCACTGCATTGGAAGCCACAGTCTTGAAGTTGGCTTCAGCAACGTCGGTAGCTTGCTTCACAGCCTTTTGCACAGACTCATAAGCGTTGTTGGCAGCAGCCACGGCGCTCTTGAACACGGCCACTGCGGTCTCGGAACCGGCGGGGGCGTTGTTAGCAGCACCTTCTACCATGCTGGAAAATTTCTTTTGTGCTTCAGCAGCCTGGCCTTCGAAAGCCTTGCCCAGTTCGGTGGACGAGCTGGAGGCGA
This sequence comes from Pseudomonadota bacterium, assembly GCA_046046715.1. Lineage (GTDB taxonomy): Bacteria > Pseudomonadota > Gammaproteobacteria > Burkholderiales > Burkholderiaceae_C > JBEEJZ01. Next base: position 2,003 of record JBJOJH010000362.1, read on the forward strand.
TTTCGTACAGGTGACGGCTGTAGTTAGCGGTCTTCTCAGCCAAAGGTTGGAACAGGCTGGATTGCAGAGCCAACAGTTCCTGGGCGTCCTTGACGCTCAAGACAGCCTTGGCGTGCTCGCTGGCATCAGACATGGCGGCCTTGGAGGCGGTCATGTTCAGTTCGACCAGCTTCTCAACGCCTTCGAAGGCTTTGGCGGTCAGGCCCAACAGGGTTTCGATGTTGGCTTTGTTGGAAGCGGCGATTTGTTCAGCGGTCAGCATATGAATTTCTCCAGTAGGTAAGTTAGAAACAGTGACTGCGCTGAAGTCTTGCCGGGGCCAGGTTCATGTTGCAGTGCAGCATGGAACGAATTATAAGGATTGCTTCAGGGCGTGCAAGTCTTTTTTGTTGCAATGCGGCAAATTAGAGACGACTTTCTAGAACGACTGAAGTAGGGGTCTCAACAGCAAGGCAGCACAATCAAGACATGAAGGCTTTTTACTCTGATCACTTCGTGTTGCCGCTGCCAGAAGGCCATCGATTTCCGATGGCCAAATACCGCCTACTGAGGGAAAGGCTGGGTCAGGAGTTGCCCGACATCCAGCACCTGGAGGCTCCGCGTGCGACCGATGGTGAGCTCGCCCTGGCTCACAGCCCCACCTACGTGGCGGCGGTGGATGCGGGTACCCTGAGTGCCTCAGAGCAGCGCGAGATCGGGTTTCCGTGGAGTGTGGAGATGGCCGAGCGCTCCCGCAGGTCTGCCGGCGCCACAGTGGCTGCGGTGGCGGTGGCCATGCAAGAGGGGGTGTGTGGCAACCTGGCGGGCGGTACTCACCATGCTTATGCGGACAAGGGCGGCGGATTTTGCGTTTTCAACGACGCGGCCGTTGCTGCGCGCGCCGCCCAGATGATGTGGGCACGCACGCATCGCAGGCCACTGCAAGTGGCGGTGATCGACCTGGATGTGCACCAGGGCAACGGGACGGCTCGGATCTTTCAAGACGACCCCAGTGTTTACACCCTGTCGATCCACGGTGATAAAAACTTTCCTTTTCGCAAGGAAGACAGCGATTGCGACATAGCCCTGCCAGATGGCTGCGGGGATGATGCTTATTTGTCGGCACTGGAGCAGGCTTTGCAGACCCTGGCGCAGTCCTGTGAGCCGGGGCTGGTGATTTACCTGGCCGGTGCAGATCCACATGAAGGCGACCGGCTGGGGCGTTTGAAAATCAGCCATGATGGCCTTGAGGCCCGAGACCGTCGCGTGCTGGATTGGTGTTTTGAGCGCCGCATCCCGCTGGCCTTGGCGATGGCCGGTGGCTATGGTGTGGACATCCACCAGACCGTGCAGGCCCAGGTCAACACGTATCGCCTGGCCCAGCACTATTGGCGACGCTGGCAAAATCAAAGCAAACACATCCACGCATAAACAACAACACGTAAACAACAAAGCAGACGCTGTATGACGAGTCCAAGTAATCCCACCCCCCTGGTCGATGAGGCCATCAAGTCCCGCATGTCTGTTCGTGCGTTCAAGCCACTGGATGTGCCGCGCGAACTCATTACCGAGATCCTGGCACTGGCCAGCCGGGCGCCATCGGGGGTCAACACGCAGCCCTGGAAGGTTTACGTGCTGCAAGGGGGCCGTCTGAGCGGACTGGTCGATCAGGTTTGCGCTGCGCACGACGCCATGCGTGCCGACCCCACGTTGGCGAGCCAGTATCAGGAAGAGTACGACTACTACCCCAAGGCCTGGTTCAGTCCCTATATTGACCGACGGCGCGAAAACGGCTGGGGGCTCTATGGCCTGTTGGGCATAGGCAAGGGCGACAAAGACCGCATGCACGCGCAGCATCAGCGCAACTTCCGGTTCTTCGATGCGCCCGTGGGTCTGATCTTTACGATGGACAAAGGTCTGGGGCAGGGCAGTCTGCTCGATTACGGCATGTTCATGCAAAACATCATGCTGGCCGCACGAGCCCGCGGTCTGCACACCTGTGCCCAGGCCGCCTGGAATGCGTATGCCACCATCATCAAGCCCCACGTGGGAGCTGGTGACAACGAAATGCTGGTGTGCGGCATGGCCTTGGGCTATGCGGATGACGCTGATGTCGTCAATCAGTTCTACACCCCGCGGGTGCCGGTTGCCGACTTCACGCACTGGCTGGACTGATGTCCGCACCGTTTTAAGCACTGGAAATAACTTGATTCAAGTGATGAATTCAAAAATTTTGCTGACTTGCTTCCTGGCTTTGCCGGGCGGCGCATTTGCGGCAGATCTGGACGGCAGTCGCCTGTCAGTGCTTTGGGCGTTGCCATTTGCTGGGATTCTGTTGTCGATAGCGATCATGCCCTTGCTGGCACCCCAAATCTGGCACCATCACTTTGGAAAAATTGCTGCGGGCTGGGCCTTGGCTTTTCTTGTGCCCTTCGCAGTCCAAGAAGGTGTGTCCATTGCAGCCTTGAATCTGGTGCACGCCCTGCTGGCAGAGTACATCCCGTTCATCGTGCTTCTGACCGCCCTTTTCACCGTGGCGGGTGGCATCCACATCCGAGGCAATCTACACGGAAGTCCAGGCCTGAACACTTGCATTTTGGCGATAGGCGCGGTATTGGCCAGCTTGATGGGGACCACCGGTGCGTCCATGCTCTTGATCAGACCTTTGATTCGAGCGAATGACAATCGGGTGCACAAGGCGCACGTCATCGTGTTTTTCATCTTCATCGTGTCGAATGCTGGCGGGTCCTTGACCCCGCTGGGGGATCCACCACTGTTTCTGGGCTTTCTGAAAGGCGTGGATTTTTTCTGGACCCTGGAGCACATACTTCCCGAAACGATATTCCTGGTTGGCACTCTGTTGCTTATTTTTTATGCCCTGGATGCCTGGTTTTATCACCGTAAGGAAGAAATCAAGCCCGTCGATCCCACGCCCGATACCCGGTCGATTGGCTTTGATGGTCTGCCCAACTTTCTGCTCTTGCTGGCTATTGCCGGTCTCGTGCTGATGAGCGGTGTCTGGAAGTCCGATCTGGGTTTCAGCGTGGCTGGCACCTTCGTCGGCCTGCCAGGACTGGCCAGAGATGTGGGCCTGGTGTTTGTCACCTGGCTGTCCCTCAAGATCACTTCCAGGCAAATTCATCAAGACAATCAGTTTTCCTGGGGGCCGATGCAAGAAGTCGCCAAGCTCTTTGCCGGAATTTTTCTGACCATCATTCCAGTCATTGCCATGCTCAAGGCGGGCACTGCCGGGCCCTTCGGCTCCGTCGTAGCAGCTGTGACGCGGCCTGACGGCACCCCGGATCCCGCCATGTATTTTTGGGCGACAGGTGCCTTGAGTTCTTTTCTTGACAACGCACCGACCTATCTGGTGTTTTTCAATACTGCTGGTGGCGACCCGACCGTCTTGATGACCACAATGGCCTCGACACTTGCTGCGATTTCGGCGGGTGCGGTTTTCATGGGAGCAAACACTTACATTGGAAACGCTCCAAACATGATGGTGAAGGCAATTGCCGAGGATCGTGGCGTCAACATGCCGAGCTTTTTTGCCTATATGTTGTGGTCCGGCGCAATTCTGATCCCTGTTTTTCTGTTGATGACCTGGATCTGGTTTGTTTGAACTTCTCTATCACCTCTGATCAATACTTTTATGCCCCTACCCAAAATTCTGGTGGCCCGCGCCGTATTTCCTGAAGTTCTGGACCGCCTGGCGGCACACTTTGATCTGGATGTCAACATGGTCGATCACGTTATGGCCAAACCCGAGCTGGCCCAGCGTCTGAGCGACAAGGTGGGTGCTTTCACGGCGGGCGCCGAGCGCATTGACGCCGAGTTGCTGGCGCAATGTCCGTCGCTACGCATTTGCGCCAACATGACTGTGGGCTACAACAACTTCGACATCGAGGCCATGACGGCTGCGGGTGTGCTGGCCACCAACGCGCCCGATGTGCTGACGGAAACCACCGCAGACTTTGGGTTTGCCCTGTTGCTCGCCACAGCCCGACGGCTGACCGAGAGCGAACATTTCTTGCGTGCCGGCAAATGGGGGCAGTGGCGCTACGACCTGTTTGCGGGCGCCGAGGTGCATGGCACCACCCTGGGCATTTTGGGCATGGGCCGCATAGGCCAGGCCATTGCACGGCGTGCGGCCCACGGTTTTGGGATGCGTGTGATCTATCACAACCGCAGCCGCCTGGACGCCGATACCGAGTCTGCGTGCCGCGCCACCTGGGTGAGCAAGGAGGAGCTTCTGCGCACCGCCGACCACCTGATGCTGGTCTTGCCCTACACGCCTGCCAATCACCACGTGATTTCTGCGGCCGAGCTGGCCATGATGAAGCCCACGGCAACGCTCATCAACATTGCACGCGGCGGCATTGTGGACGATGCGGCCTTGGCGCAGGCGCTTAAAAATGGGCAGATTGCGGCAGCCGGTCTGGATGTGTTTGAGGGCGAACCCACGGTTCACCCTGATCTGCTGGCATTGTCGAATGTGGTGCTGACACCTCATATCGCGAGCGCCACCGTGGGTACCCGACTGGCGATGGCCAATTTGGCTGCCGATAACCTGATCGGCTACCTCATCAATGGCAAGGCTGTAACCCCCTTGAATACATTGGCCTGAGTAGGCTGGGCGCCTGGCGCCCGTGCTTATTCTTGTGATGCCTTGACCCGCCGGGCACCATCAAAACGGCGCGCCCAGTAGCTCTTGGTCATGTCCTCGACGCGGACTTCCGAGCCTGGCTTGGGCGCGTGGATGAATTTGCCATCCCCCACATAAATGCCGACGTGGCTGAACGCGCGGCGCATGGTGTTGAAAAACACCAGATCACCCGGTTTGAGGTCGGGCTTGTCGATGTGCTCTGTGGCCGCTGCTTGTTGCTCGGCCTTGCGGGGCAGCACCTGGCCCACAGTCTGCTCAAAAATCGCCCGTACAAAACCGCTGCAGTCAAAACCTGTTTCAACGCTGCTACCTCCCCGTTTGTAGGGGACGCCCAAAAAACCCATGGCATTCATGACCAGGTCAGACGCCCTGTCGCTCATGGTTTGGCGGGCCTGTTCCAGTTGGCCCATCAGACCGCGCTCGTTCAAAAAGCGGGAGATGTCGTCGGGCGTGGACACCGTCTGTGCGTGCGCACCCAGCGCCAGCAGCAGGGCTGACATCAGGGCCGTTCGGCGAAGCACAGTTAGCATAGGGTTCAATGAATGTCTCGGTGTTTGTGCCCGATTTTAATGAGCTGTGACGAAACCCCTTGATTTGCAAACGAATTTTTAAGGAGACCCCATGTTCCAAGCGCTTTTACTGGAGAACGTTGATGGCTTCAAGGCCTCTGTCCAGGCGATCGATGAGTCCCGCTTGCCTGCTGGTGACGTGACCGTTTCGGTCGACTATTCGACCTTGAACTACAAGGATGGTTTGGCTATTTGCAACCGCAGTCCGGTGGTGCGCAACTGGCCCATGGTGGCGGGCATTGATGGCGCCGGCACCGTCATCGAATCGAGTCACCCCGCCTGGAAGCCGGGTGATGCCTTTGTGCATAACGGCTGGGGCGTGGGCGAAACCCATTGGGGCTGCCTGGCAGAAAAAGCCCGGCTCAAAGGCGACTGGCTGGTCAAGCTGCCGTCTGCTTTCACACCGCGGCAGGCCATGGCGATCGGTACCGCGGGCTACACCGCCATGCTCTGTGTGCTGGCCCTGGAAGATCATGGCGTCACACCCACCTCGGGCGAAGTGCTGGTCACCGGCGCGACCGGCGGTGTGGGCAGCGTGGCCATCGCCTTGCTGGGACGGTTGGGCTACAAGGTGGTGGCTGCAACCGGCAAGGCTTCTGAAGAGGCCTACCTGAAGTCGCTGGGTGCCAGCAGCATCTTGGACCGCGCTACCCTGTCTGCCCCCGGTAAACCGTTTCAGAAAGAACGCTGGGCCGGTGTGGTGGACGCCGTGGGCTCGCATACCTTGGCCAATGCCCTGGCTCAGACCCGCTATAGCGGCGTGGTGGCGGCCTGTGGCCTGGCGCAAGGCATGGACTTGCCCACCACCGTCATGCCATTCATCCTGCGTGGCGTCACTCTGGCGGGCATCGATTCAGTGATGGCCCCCTTGGCCAAGCGGCAGCGGGCCTGGGACCGCCTAGCGCGGGACCTCGACCCGGCTTTGCTGGAGTCCATGATTGAAGAGGTCATGCTGAACGATGCCATCGCCAAGGCGCAGCAATTGATGGATGGCCAGGTGCGTGGCCGCATCGTTGTGAAAACCGGCGCCTGATCCTCAGACCCCGCCTGGCCGACGTGAGGGCAGGGTCCTTTCCACTGCAGGCAAGTCCACCATGATGGGGCTGCCCGGCACTGTGCACCCGGTGTCGCAACACTTGCCTGGTTGTCGGTTCTGGGTGATGGGGCGCTTGGGATCCTCCACGGTCACCCCGCGTTCCAGCAAGCGTTCGACCAGTTCCACCTTGCTGCCCACCGGGTAGTTGCGGTAAATCTCCTGCTTCATGGCTGCGGGTGATCCGCCGCCGTGAAGGCTGATCACGCTGTACCAGCCACCCTGGTAGCTCGCGGTCAGGTCTTCAATGAAGCGCGCGGTTTCGATGCGTTGCTCATAGGGGATGTCCGGGTTGGCGCGCAGCACGTCCGACAGCCGGGCCGCCGTTTCGGGGTTGTGGTCCTCATCCGGGCCGGGCAAGGTCACGATCAGGCCGCCGCTCACATAGTGCGCAATGCGGTGCATGTCATAGATCTTGGTGGCCAGCAGCAGCTTGCCTATGTTCGAGAACACCGGGTCAGGCATGAAGGTGTGGCTGTGCTCATCGGCCTTGGCGTACACGCTGGCCGCCACACCACAGGCAAAAAAGCTCTCGGTGATGGTGATGAGCTCCACCATCTGTTCGCGCAGATGGCTTTCCTTGGCGGGGTCAAAACCGTTGGCCTCGCACATCAGAGCACCAGCGCCTATGAGCAAGTCGCCAAAGCCGGCACGTGCACCGATACAGCTATGGCGATGATGGGTGGCGTATGAGTAGGTGAGGTGGCCCGAGTGCTCCCACTCGCCGGCGTAAAACACGCGTTCCATGGGCACAAACACACGGTCGAAGATGCACACGCCGGTGCTCTGGCCATATTTGCGGCTGAACAGTGCTGCGCCGTGCTCCGTCTTTTCCCCCGGCCGGCCTGCTGGGCGGGCGATGATGGTCAGGCCTGGTGCGTCGATGGGTACCGCGCAGCACACCGCAAAGTCGGCGTCCTCCGCTCCCATGTTGCGACACGGCATGACCAGCAATTCATGCATGTAGGGCGCACCGGTCACGATGGCCTTGGTACCTGAAATCACGATGCCGCGCTGCCCGTTGTGCAGTGCGTTGCGCTCAACGATATGGACATAGGTGTCCGGGTTGGCCTGTTCGTGGGGGCGCTTGCTGCGGTCGCCCTTGGCATCCGTCATGGCCACGCCCAGGGTCAGGTCCTCGTCTTGCACGCGGTGCAGATACGCCTGAAAGCGGGATCTATGCTCCGTGCTGCCCCGGGCGTCGTCGATGCGGGCACTGACCTGGGCAATGGCATTCAAGGCGTCATGCGTCAGGTAGCGTTGGGCACAGCCGGTTTCCTGGCAAACCAGCCGCACTGCTTCAAGCTTGTTGAGCAGGTCGCCCGAGCTGGTGTTGATGTGGCTGAGGCGGTTCACCCGTTTGCCGCTGGTGCTTTGCACGGCGGTCATCAGCTTGGCGTAGCGGGGCTGAAGCGCAAAGTCGTAGGTGAGTGCCACTGCGTTGATGCCAGGCTGAAAGCCGGGTTCGTCTGCCACGCTGGCCACCGACTGCCCATCCAGAAACACCCGTGGCCGGTAGCGGCGTAGCGATTCCCGGTAGTCTTGCCCGGACATGAGGTGGGCGGTGTCGTCTGTGGTGTGCATAGATGTGCAATCCTTGGCTTTTACCTGGCGGCTAATGGCTGATGTGTCGGCACTCAGGCGGATGACTCTATCGCAATGTGCTGAGCGGTTCGCCTCTGGGGTTTA
>JBJOJH010000363.1:0-6552 GCA_046046715.1 Pseudomonadota bacterium
ACATACACCTGACGATCGAAACGACCCGGGCTGAGCAGGGCTGCGTCCAGAATGTCTGGCCGGTTGGTGGCCGCCACCACGATCACACCCAGGTTGGTCTCGAAGCCGTCCATCTCGACCAGCATCTGGTTCAAGGTTTGTTCACGCTCGTCGTTGCCGCCACCCAGGCCGGCACCACGCTGTCGACCCACGGCATCAATTTCGTCGATGAAGATGATGCAAGGCGCATTCTTCTTGGCGTTTTCGAACATGTCACGCACACGGGCAGCACCCACGCCGACGAACATTTCGACAAAGTCTGAGCCAGAGATACTGAAAAACGGTACTTTGGCTTCGCCGGCGATGGACTTGGCCAGCAAGGTCTTGCCGGTACCGGGAGGGCCAACCAACAAGAGACCTCGAGGGATACGGCCGCCCAGTTTCTGGAATTTTTGAGGGTCTTTCAGGAATTCAACGACTTCCTTGACTTCTTCCTTGGCTTCATCGCACCCTGCCACATCCGCAAAAGTTACGGGGTTGGTGTTTTCATCCAGCAAACGCGCCTTGCTCTTACCAAAACTGAAGGCGCCACCTTTGCCGCCGCCCTGCATTTGGCGCATGAAGTAAACCCAAACCCCAATCAACAGCAACATGGGCCCCCAGCTCACCAGCAAGGTCATCAGCAAGGAAGCTTCCTCGCGGGGTTTGACATCAAACTTGACACCGTTGTTGATCAGGTCGCCCACCAGTCCACGATCGAGGTATGTGGCAGTGGTCTTGACGCGACGATCATCGGTGGTGACAGCAACAATCTCTGTGCCACCCTGCCCCTCCTGGATCAAGGCACTCTTGATGCGCTTGCCCCGGACTTCTTCCAGAAAGTCAGAGTAGCCCACGTACCCGGCGCTGCCCGCACCGCGTGTGTCGAATTGCTTGAACACGGTGAACAGCACAAGGGCAATCACCAGCCAAACGGCAACTTTAGAAAACCACTGATTATTCAAGCGAAGCTCCCGAACGGGCCCGCAAAGGCGCGGGCGTTGCTTAAGGTGTGTGTAATTTTAGGCGTTTCAAGTGTCGGGCGCTTCTGCAATCGCGTCCTCATCCACTGACATCACAAGGATTTACCTGCCGCAATGCCACTTATTTGAGTCCCATACCGACCAGAAATGTCTCTGAAGAACGGTCACGCGAGGCTTTGGGTTTGATCTTCTTGACTTGACGAAACGCCCCCTGAAACAACTTCACCAGGTCGTTGTAAGCACTGCCATGAAACACTTTGGCAACCAGGGCACCGTCCGCTTTCATGTGTTGCTGGCTGAAGTCAATCGCCAACTCGATCAAATGCTCCACCCGGGCAGCGTCCACCGACGCGATACCCGACAGGTTAGGCGCCATGTCGGAGATCACCACATCGGCCTGCCGTCCTTGCAAGGCGGCCGTCAGTTCGCGCACAACCTCATCTTCGCGGAAATCACCCTGAATAAAGTGAACGCCCTCAATCGGCGCCATGGGCAACAAATCGATGGAAACAACGGTGCCCTCGCTGGGCACAACCATTTTTCTGCGCACGTACTGGCTCCAGGCCCCGGGAGCAGAACCCAGATCAACCACCAGATCAGTGGGTTTTATCAGGCGCAAGGTCTCGTCAATTTCCTTGAGCTTGTAGGCGGCGCGGGCCCGATAGCCCTCTTTTTGAGCCAACTTCACATAAGGGTCGTTGATGTGGTCGTGCAGCCAGGCCTTGTTGACCTTGCTTCCGCCTCGAGCAGGCGTTTTTACCTCCGCCTTGACTGGCGTACGCGGAGTGGTTTTGGTGTTGTCTTTCATGGAACCTTCAGGAGCTGCGACACATGTCAATGAGGCAAGCAAGGCCGGGCAAATGTGCCGTCGCCACCCGAATATCAGGCTGGTGGCATTGCGTCGATAATACCGGGATGCCTCTTATACAACTGACTCCCGCACAGCGCAAAGAACACAGGGCCGACGCCCATCACCTGGATCCGGTCGTCATGATCGGCAATGATGGCCTGACCACAGCCGTCAAAAATGAAATTGACGCAGCACTTAATGCCCACGGCCTGATCAAGGTTCGTGTGTTTTCCGACGATCGCGCGGCACGGGAGGCCTTGTTTGTCAGTCTCGCCGATGACTTGAATGCAGCCCCCATTCAGCACATCGGCAAGTTGCTGGTGCTCTGGCGGCCACAGCCCCCCAAGGTCAAAGGACCTGCAGACGAAGACCGCATGCCCGGCCCACGCGATTTCAAGGTACTCAAGCACAGCAGCCGCCCGGGGCAGCGTCCTGAAATCAAAACCTTGAGGGTGCTAGGCAATCAGCGCCTGACAGCGGGCGGGCAAGTCAAGCGCGCCAAACCCAAAAAACCGGTCAGCATCAAAAAGCGCAGCCAGAGCTGAAGGCGGGTAAGCACCCCACAGCTGAGACCAGTGCCTTCACGTGGCACGTTGAACCTGGGTGGGCAGGGTTTTCCAGAAAATAAAACCCGTGCACACGCATTGCACCAAGTAGAGCCCGCTACCCGCGCCGTGCCAGAACTTGAGGTTCTCGCGAGCCACGATGTGCGGTGCAACCGCGAACTCCAGCAACAAAGACGCAATCAAGGCGGCCAGAATCCACATCAAGGCATGGGAAGCCGACTGAGGGCCAACCCGTGGATGACCGACGTTGCGCGAACTCGCCCCACTCATCAACAGGAATAACCCACAGATGGCAGAAACCCAGGTCTGAGCGCTGAACAATTTTGCTGCCATGCCACCCGCCACGGCTGGTGTGGGCAAATGCACAAACAGCATGGGGACGACCAGAAAACCCACGGTGCATAAGCTGGCCCACCACAGGCCTGCCACCATGACCGACAGCCGGCGCATCAGGCTCAGACGTAACGCACCGCAACAACCTCAAACCGCTTGAGGCCGCCCGGCGCCTGCACCTCGGCGGTATCACCTTGCTCTTTACCAATCAAGGCTCGGGCAATGGGCGAGCCTATGTTGATCAAACCCTGCTTGAGATCGGCCTCGTCTTCACCCACGATCTGGTAGGTGACAGCATCTCCGGAATCTTCGTCTTCCAGATCCACGGTGGCACCGAAGACGACTCGACCACCCGCATCGAGTGTGGCGGGATCTATGACCTGGGAGGCGGACAATTTGCCCTCTACTTCCTGTATGCGGCCCTCAATGAAACCTTGGCGGTCTTTGGCGGCTTCGTACTCAGCGTTCTCGCTCAAATCGCCTTGAGCGCGTGCATCCGAGATGGCCACGATGACTGCGGGACGATCTACAGTCTTGAGCCTGTGCAATTCCGCCTTGAGTTTTTCTGCACCACGCTTGGTAATTGGAATGGTCGCCATAAAAAAGTGATCCGTCAAAAAAAGGAGTGGGGACAGAGCGACGTTCACACGCCGGTCTGTCCCCAAGCATGCGTCAAATTATGCCAACAGTTGTTGATGCAGTTCTTGCACTGAAACAACATCCAGCTGATCAAGGTACTTCATGCCCTCGACAGCAGCCTCGGCGCCCGCGATGGTGGTGAACGTGGTCACACGCGCCAACAAGGAGGAGGTGCGAATGTGCCGCGAATCGGCGATGGCATTGCGGCGCTCTTCGACAGTGTTGATGACCAGGGCGACTTCATCGTTCTTGATCATGTCCACAATATGCGGGCGTCCTTCGGTCACCTTGTTCACCGTCGCGCAGGGAATGCCCGCTGCCTGAATTGCGACTGCCGTGCCTTTGGTGGCAATCAGCTCAAAACCGCTGGCAGACAGCTGGCGAGCCACCTCGACAGCGCGCGGCTTGTCATTGTTCTTGACTGAAATGAACACTTTGCCAGACGGCGTGCCGTCAGGCTTGAAGGGGCGCGGCAATTTGGTTCCTGCGCCTAGCTGAGATTTGACAAAGGCTTCACCAAAGGTTTTGCCCACACCCATGACCTCACCGGTGGACTTCATCTCGGGACCGAGAATCGTGTCGACGCCGGGGAACTTCACAAAGGGGAAAACCGCCTCTTTGACGCTGAAATAGGGCGGTGTGACTTCTTTGGTGATCCCCTGGGACGCCAGGGTTTGACCTGCCATGCAGCGTGCCGCAACCTTGGCCAGTTGGATACCTGTAGCTTTGGAGACGAAAGGCACGGTACGTGAGGCGCGTGGATTCACCTCCAACACATAAATCACATCCTTGCCGTCGATGTTTTGAATGGCGAACTGCACATTCATCAACCCCACCACGTTCAAGGATGCCGCCATCGCTGCGGTCTGGCGCTTGATTTCTGTCACCGTTTCGGGGCTGAGGCTGTACGGGGGCAAAGAACAAGCCGAATCACCGCTGTGCACGCCAGCCTGCTCGATGTGCTCCATCACGCCACCGATAAAGGTTTTGCCTTCGGGGTCACGCAGGCAATCCACGTCGCACTCGATCGCATCGTTCAGGAATCGATCCAGCAACACCGGAGAGTCGTTGCTGACCTTCACGGCTTCCCGCATGTAGCGCTCAAGATCACGCTGCTCGTGCACGATTTCCATTGCACGGCCACCGAGCACGTAGCTGGGGCGAACCACGAGCGGGTAACCCAGTGCCGCCGCCTTTTCCAGGGCTTCCGACTCGGTACGCGCGGTGGCGTTGGGCGGCTGGCGCAGGCCCAGGGCGTGCAGCAATTTTTGAAAGCGCTCACGGTCTTCCGCAGCGTCAATCATGTCAGGGCTGGTACCGATGATGGGTACTCCATTGGCTTCCAGGTCCAGCGCCAGCTTCAGGGGGGTTTGACCACCGTACTGGACGATCACGCCGGTGGGCTTTTCCTTGTCGACGATTTCGAGCACGTCTTCCAGGGTCAAAGGCTCAAAGTAGAGGCGATCACTGGTGTCGTAGTCGGTCGACACGGTCTCGGGGTTGCAATTGACCATGATGGTCTCGTAGCCGTCCTCACGCATCGCCAGGGCGGCATGCACGCAGCAATAGTCGAATTCAATGCCCTGACCAATACGGTTGGGACCACCGCCCAGCACCATGATCTTTTTGTTGTGGGTCGGCTCGGCCTCGCACTCCGACTCGTAGGTGGAGTACATGTAGGCGGTGTTGGTTGCGAATTCTGCCGCACAGGTATCCACCCGCTTGTAGACCGGCCGTACACCCAACTCCCGGCGACGGTTACGCACTTCGGTGTCGGTGGTCTTGAGCTGGCGCGCCAGACGGCGATCCGAAAAGCCCTTTTGCTTCAAGATACGCAGCGTGCTGGCATCCAAATCGGACAGGGATTTGGTCTCCAACTCCATCTCGATCTTCACGATCTCTTCGATCTGGATCAGGAACCAGGGATCAATCTTGGTCAATGCATGAACTTGCTCCACTGTCATGCCTTTTTCAAAGGCATCGCCCACGTACCAGATACGCTCTGGGCCAGGCTGACCCAATTCTTTTTCAAGCACTTCCAGGTCGTCGGTCTTGGCATTCATGCCATCCACGCCCACCTCCAGGCCACGCAAGGCTTTCTGAAAGGATTCCTGGAAGGTTCGGCCCATGGCCATCACTTCGCCCACCGACTTCATCTGAGTGGTCAGGCGGCTATCGGCAGTCGGGAATTTTTCAAAGGCAAAGCGCGGAATCTTGGTGACGACGTAGTCTATGGATGGCTCGAACGAAGCGGGGGTGGCACCACCGGTGATTTCGTTGCGCAGCTCGTCGAGCGTGTAGCCCACCGCCAGTTTGGCTGCCACCTTGGCGATGGGGAAGCCCGTGGCTTTGGAGGCCAGCGCGCTGGAGCGAGACACGCGCGGGTTCATCTCGATCACGATCATGCGACCGTCTTTGGGATTGACCGAAAACTGCACGTTGGAGCCGCCTGTATCCACACCGATCTCGCGCAGCACCGCCAGCGAGGCGTTGCGCATGATCTGGTACTCCTTGTCGGTCAGGGTTTGTGCCGGTGCCACCGTGATGGAGTCGCCGGTATGCACACCCATCGGGTCCAGGTTCTCGATGGAACAGATGATGATGCAGTTGTCCGCCTTGTCGCGAACCACCTCCATCTCGTATTCCTTCCAACCCAGCAGCGATTCTTCGATCAGCAATTCGTTGGTCGGAGATGCCTCAAGACCGCGCTTGCAAATCACTTCGAACTCTTCGGGGTTGTAGGCGATGCCACCGCCCGTGCCGCCCAAGGTGAAGCTAGGCCGAATCACGGTAGGGAAACCCACCGACTTTTGCACTGCCCAGGCTTCATCCATGCTGTGCGCAATGCCCGACCGCGCTGAACCCAGACCAATCTTGGTCATGGCGTCCTTGAACTTCAGGCGGTCTTCTGCCTTGTCAATGGCCTCGGGTGTCGCCCCTATCAACTCCACCTTGTATTTTTCGAGAACACCGTGATGCCAGAGATCCAGCGCACAGTTCAAGGCTGTCTGGCCACCCATGGTTGGGAGGATGGCATCGGGGCGCTCTTTGGCAATGATTTTTTCAACCGTCTGCCAGGTAATGGGCTCGATGTAGGTGACGTCTGCCGTGGCCGGGTCGGTCATGATCGTGGCAGGATTGCTGTTGATCAGAATGACTTTGT
>JBJOJH010000364.1:0-14698 GCA_046046715.1 Pseudomonadota bacterium
TTTACGTCTTGAGGCCTGAAGCTTGGTCTGCGCACATGGACAATCTCCAGAATGAACATCAAGCTCCAAGCCCATGAGTCCAGTCGATTGAAATTGCTTCCCAAGGCGGAAGTGCACTTGCATCTGGAAGGCTGCTTCGAGGCGGCGACCATCGCGCATTGGGCCAAGACGGACGGCGTTGTACTGCCTAGACCGCAGGAGGAATTGTTCAAGTTTTCAGGTCTGACTGACTTTCTTGGCTTTCTTGACCTGGCCTGCGGTCTGGCATCCACCCGTCAGCGTTTGGTGGAACTTAGCTATGGCCTGAGCCAACGTTTGGCCGATAACGGCACAGGTTACGCCGATGTGATCTTCAATCCTACGCACTGGCATGCCTGGCATGGACGTCTGGGCGACATGCTTGATGCCATGGATGCGGGCTTCAAAGCGGCAGAACAGGATGGGCTGCCCAGCGTGGGCTTGTGCGTCAGCTTGCTGCGAACCCAGTCTGCTGATGAGGCCATCGAGCTGGTTGATGCGCTGCGTGCCATGCGCCATCCCAGGGTTGTGGCTTTGTCTGTCGACGGCAATGAGGCAACGGCAGGTCGAACCGGCCCCCGATTTGCCGATGCTTTTCGGCGTGCAGGTCATAGTGGTCTGCGCCGCACCGTTCATGCCGGAGAGTCCAGTGGACCCGAGGGTGTCTGGGATGCGGTGAATTTGCTGGGCGCCGACCGCATCGACCACGGCGTACGAGCCATTGAAGATGCGGCCTTGGTCCGCATGCTGGCGGACCGGCAAATTCCACTTGGGATTTGCCCCACATCCAACCTGGTTCTGGGTGTCTACCCATCCATTCAGGAGCACCCCGTCGAGCTGCTTCGCAAGGCCGGTGTCCGGGTCTCCATCAATACCGATGATCCGGCTTTGCTGGGCGCCAGTCTGGTCGGGGAATATGCCTTATGCCGCCAAACATTCGGCTGGACGGATGCAATTACCAAGTCGGTAGCGCAGACATCCATCGACGCCAGTTTCGCCAGTGCAGGCGTCAAAGGGCAGCTACTGGAAGCCTTGAAAAATTGGTAGGTCCGCGTGCAGCCTCCCAATTTAGTGCTGCTAGAGGACAGAACGCGCTGCCGCATGCACTTCGTGGGTCAGACCGTCTAAAAGCGACGAAGCGGCCCGCGCCTGTTGCCAAAAAAAAGGTACATCCATCGGGGTGTTTGGCACCAACTCCTGAAGGGTGCCATTCTTCAGATGCTGGCTGATTAGAGCATCTGGATGCAGGCCCCAACCCATCCCAGCAACGGATGCAGCGACAAATGCCTGCGGCGAGGGCAGCGTGTGCCGTGGCAATTCGACATGGCGGCCACATAGCGCATGGCGCCCAAGGAGCGGCTGTTGCAACCTGTGGCCGCGCGCGCAGTACCAGTCACCGCGGCCAGCACCCTCCCTGAGCGCAACCACTCAGACGTATAGTCCTGGTCGTCCACAGCGACCTCCATGAGTACCGGTGCTGTGGCTGCGAAGGCCGCAAGCGCCGGTGCAAACCAAGGAGCCAAACTGTCAGCATTCACCGCGATGGGCAATGAGATACGGGCGTCTATGTCTTGTCCAATGGCGGGCACTTAACAGTGGAGCTCATGCTCCAGCAGACGCGCCTGGTCGACATGCTGACACAGACGCCGCCCGGTCTCGGTCCCATGGCAGGGCTGAGCGCGCACTACGAGAGCGCAGCACATGCGTTTTTCGAGCAAACGGATGCGTTGGGACACTGCCGATGGTGTGACATGCAGTGCAAGAGCGGCCCGCTCGAAGCTTCCCTCGCGAACCACCGCGGCCAAAGCGGAGAGCGAAGCGTAATCCAGCATTTAGTTAGTTTTCCTTAATTTGCTAAAGAAATGATAGTTTGTCTTCATCGAAGAAGAGTGGCAATCTCGGGGTATGCCTGACCTTGCCCTGACCATTTCCACTATCGCCCCTGTCTTTGTGCAGGGCCTAGCTTTGAGCCTTGGGCTCATCGTGGCTATCGGCGCGCAAAACGCATTTGTGCTGCGACAGGGTTTGCGCCGCGAGCATGTGGGCAGTGTGGTGTTGTTTTGCGCCTTGGCAGACGCAGTGCTCATAGCCGCCGGCGTCCTGGGAATGGCACGGGCCCTGGGTGAGCACCAAGAATTTGCACGCCTACTGGCGTTGGCAGGCGCTGTGTTTTTGGCGACTTATGGTTGGCAGGCGCTTCGTCGGGCCCGGCAAACCCACAAGTTGCGAGCGGAAGAATCCGGCACAAGTCTGCCTTTGGTAGGCGTTATGGCCCAGGCTGCGGCATTTACTTTGCTCAATCCCCACGTGTACCTAGATACGGTTTTGCTGGTGGGCAGTATTGGGGCACAGCAACCAGCAACCTTGCGTCTGTGGTTTGTTGCGGGTGCTAGCTTTGCAAGCCTGCTCTGGTTTTGCGTGTTGGGGTTTGGTGCACGATGGTTGGCGCCATGGTTTGCCAGACCCAAGGCATGGCAAGTGCTGGATGGCCTGATTGGATTGACCATGTGGGTGCTAGCAATCTTGTTGGTCAGGCATGCGCTGCTGGGGTGATGTGGACACGGTCGGGGGATTGCACGCCACCACAGCCAGCATTCGTGACCATGAATGGACCGGTGATGTGACGTATTTAGCAACTGACCAAGGATCTAACTTTCATCAAGCGCGTGGCTGTTGTACCCATTGCTGCACACTGGGGCGTCGCCACTGCTGGGTAGCATAGATTTTCAATCGTTCGGGGACAGCATCACCGTTCATGACCAAGCGGTTGAGCATCATTGCCAGATCCGTGTCGGCTATGCACCAGCTGCCAAAGAGGTGGCCAGACCCGTCGCTTAGCAGCTGCTCAGCCACCCTGAACAGTTTGTCCGCGGCTTCCAGCGCGGCAGCAGTCAGCGGGGTTGACGTGGGATGAAAGAACACCGTGTCGGTACCGCGCTCTTTGCGTATGGGCATCAGATCACTGCGCAGCCAGGCCTGAACTTGACGAGCACGGGCGCGGAGTTTCACGTCCTGCGGGTAGACCGCTGCATAAGCGGGTGGGGCAAATACTTCTTCCAGATACTCGCTGATCGCGCTCGATTCGGAAAGCGCGAACCCCTCGTGCACCAGCGTCGGCACTCGGGCCGTCAGGGACTGCTGTCGATACGCCGTCTGCTGGTGTTGATTCATGCCCAGGTCAAGTCGTTTAGCGACAAAAGGAATACCTTTCTCAACCAAGGCGACATACGCGGACATGGCGAAAGGGCTGGTGAACTGATGGTCAACAAAAAGGGTCAGCGGGTTATGTGGCATGTTTGTACCCAAGAAATAAATCGTCTTCAAAGTCTATCGGCGCTCTGGGTTGGGGCAAAACGATATATCTTTGCCTCAGTTGCTAAATTGACTCACATAAAGCCATGACAGACTTACGCGGATTGCCCAATTTGGTGGCCTTGCGCGCCTTTGAGGCCGCCGCCCGGCATCAGAACTTTTCTCGTGCTGCCGATGAAACCCATGTCACCCACGGTGCGGTAAGCCATCAAGTCAGAGCACTTGAACAAGACCTGGGCGTAGCGCTGTTCACTCGCCACGGTAAGCGATTGACGATCACGCCACAGGGGTTGCGGTTTGCGCAAGTGGTTCGCAATGCTTTGCACGATATTGCAGTAGGGACCCAGGTTCTGCGCGATGAGAATCGGCAAAAGCGGCTGACTGTGTCTTCCACCCCCTCATTCGCGGCACGCTGGCTGGCCCCGCGCCTTGGCAAATTCATTGAGCAGAACCCGGACACCGAACTGATCTTGCAAACCAGTGGCCAACTGCATGACCTGGTGCGTGAAGGCATCGACGTGGGGATCCGTTTTGGCCAGGGTCAATACCCCGGACTGACGGCTGAGCGTCTGATGGGTGACTCTTACTACCCAGTGGCCAGCCCTAGCTACAACGGTGGGCGGCTGCCGACCACACCACAGCAGCTCAAGCCCACCCAGTTGCTGCGTTCAGTCGAGCCCTGGTTGCCATGGTTTCAGGCAGCGGGCCTGAAACTGGATGAGCCCAGCGGCGGCGTGCGTTTTCAGGACTTGTCGCTGATGATTCGTTCGGCCATGGATGGGGACGGCATTGCCCTGGTGCGCCACGTGGTGGTGACGCAGGAAATTGCCTCAGCAAAACTAGTTCGCCTGTTTGATGTAGCAGTGAAAAGCCCCTGGAGCCACTATCTGGCCTGTCCGCCAGATGCGTTGCACAAGCCTCAGGTGCAGGCGTTTCGCCACTGGCTACTGGAAGAAATTGCCATCTTCAAGGAGCAGACCGGTCCCGCAGTGGCGTGAGTAGCCGATGCAGTAGCCCATTTAAGAAGTGGGGTTCTATCCCCGGTAAAAGGCTTCCACCTTGCCTTTGAGTTTGATAAGGAGTGGCTTGCCTTTGCGGTCTACCGTTTTGCCCGCAGGTACTTTGACCCAGCCTTCGCTCACGCAATACTCTTCGACATCGAAGCGTTCCTTGTCATTGAGGCGAATCCCGATGTCGTGCTCGAAAACAGCGGACACATGGTAAGGGCTACGCTGGTCGATGGACAGGCGGTCTGGCAGGGGAGGGGCTTGCGTGATGTCGTTCATGGGTAAAAGCAGAGCTTCGGTGCGTTTGTTCGTTAATCAGGCTCAGCGCCCGACCTCATCGACCAGTGTTTTGAACTCATCAATGTCCTCAAAACTTCGATAAACGCTGGCAAAGCGCACGTAGGCGACCTTGTCGAGTTTTTTGAGCTCCAGCATGACAAGTTCACCAATGCGATTAGAGGGTATTTCCCGCTGGCTATGGCCGAGAAGCTTTTCTTCGATTCTCTCTATAGCGCCATCGAGCTGTTCTGTACTGACCGGTCTTTTGCGCAGTGCCAGCTTCATGGAAGCACGGAGTTTGCCCCGCTCGTACTCGATGCGCCGACCATCCTTCTTTTCTATGGCTGGAAAACTGACGTCCGGGCGTTCGTAAGTCGTAAAGCGCTTTTCACAAGATCCGCATTGGCGACGACGACGCACCACGTCACCGTCGTCGCCTATGCGTGTTTCAACCACTTGGGTTTCGGAGTTGCAGCAAAAGGGGCACTTCATGAGGTTGTCGTATCCAGTTTAGGAGCCCTTATCCACGAGCAAGATCAGGGCTGGTAAACCGGGAAGCGGCGGGTCAACTCACCAACCTTGGCACGCACTGAGGCAATATTGTCCTGGTCGCGCGGGTTGTCCAGTACGTCGGCTATCAAATCGGCCGTTGCACGAGCTTCTTCGTCCTTAAAGCCGCGGGTCGTCATGGCGGGCGTGCCGATACGTATGCCGCTGGTCACCATGGGCTTTTCAGGGTCGTTGGGAATGGCATTCTTGTTGATGGTCATGTGAGCACTACCCAGCACTGCTTCTGCCTCTTTGCCGGTAATGCCTTTGGCGCGCAAGTCAACCAGCATCACGTGGCTTTGTGTACCGCCGCTGACGATGCGCAGGCCACGTTGAGTCAAGGTTTCCGCCACGATATGAGCGTTGGTAATCACCTGTTTCTGATAAACCTTGAACTCAGGTGCCAGCGCCTCCTTGAATGCGACCGCCTTGGCTGCGATCACGTGCATCAATGGACCCCCTTGAAGTCCGGGAAAGATGGCACTGTTGATGGCTTTTTCAAATTGCGACTTCATCAAGATGATCCCGCCGCGGGGGCCGCGCAGGCTCTTGTGCGTGGTGCTCGTCACGATGTCGGCATGTGGCACAGGGTTGGGATACACGCCGGCTGCAATCAGGCCGGCATAGTGCGCCATGTCGACCATTAAAACGGCACCTACGTCTTTTGCGACCTTGGCGAAGCGCTCGAAATCTATGTGCAGACTGTAGGCGGATGCGCCAGCAACGATCAGCTTGGGCTTGGACTCGTGGGCCTTGCGTTCCATGGCGTCGTAGTCGATGGCTTCATTCGCATCGAGCCCATAACTCACGACATTGAACCACTTGCCAGACATGTTCAAAGGCATGCCATGAGTGAGGTGGCCGCCCTCGGCAAGGCTCATACCCATGATGGTGTCACCAGGCTTCAAGAACGCCAGAAATACGGCCTCGTTGGCAGATGCCCCACAGTGCGCCTGCACGTTGGCTGCCTCTGCGCCAAAAAGTTGCTTGACACGATCAATCGCCAGTTGCTCAGCGACATCTACATGTTCGCATCCGCCGTAGTAGCGTTTACCGGGATAGCCTTCAGCGTATTTGTTGGTCAGCTGGCTGCCTTGTGCGGCCATGACCGCCGGCGATGCGTAGTTTTCGCTGGCGATCAGTTCGATGTGGTGTTCTTGCCTGGCATTCTCGGCCTGTATGGCAGCGAAAAGCTCGGGGTCTGTTTGCTCTACTAATATGTTGCGGTGGTACATGGCAGTCCTTGGAGACGATGAGCCTGGTAACAATGAAACAGGCACTGCCCAGGCGAACGGCAAAACACCCAATTTATACGAAAGGGTGGTGCGCTCCCCAGTGGTGTCCCACGTCAGTAGTGCCAAGCTGCAGAGCTTGAACTACCTATCGCCAGTCGCGCACGCGTGAAGTGTAGCTGAGGCTGCTCTGCCAAGCCTGGCAGAGGTTTTAGCTCAGCGCTGAGTGAGTGCTGCGACTTGCGCACTGTGAACGTCAACAACCGATCGACCATTGTCGGGCGTGGCATTGACGGTGGATGTGGCTGGCACAGCGCGGCCTGCTGAAACCAGATTGAGCCTGTTTTGCTCTGCAAGGACCTTGCCTGCATACCCACCATCATCCTCTATGTTGGCTGCACCCACGTACAGACGCAACCCAGCTTCAATTGATCCAGCACGCGCCACACACTCCTGGAGCACCCGCACCCCAACGCGGAGGTTGGTGACCGGATCAAAAGCCGCCAGATTGCCACCGAAGCCTTGGTACTTGTCGCTGTGCACGGTGGTCATGACCTGCATCAGGCCTTGGGCGCCGACCGGGCTTTGGGCAAAGGGGTTGAAGCCAGACTCGATGGCCATGACCGCCAGTATGAGGGTCGGGGGCAGTTTGGCGCGCGCACCTGTCTCGTAGGCTTCAGCCACCAAGGCGCTGATGGGCTCGGGCGCCACACGGTATTTTTTACTTAGCCAGAGTGCGACTGCAGCCTGCTGCTTGGGCAGGTCTTGCGGGTTTGTGGCGGTCGCGCGTTCACTCGCTCCCAATTCGTTGACCAAGCCCGTCAAGCTCTGTTGACGTTCCTGTAGCCAAACGATCAGTCGTGACTCTCCTGCTTGCCGCAGTTCAGGTTGTGTGGTGAGGGTCAACACCACGAAAAGCACAGCCAAGCCGACAAGGGCAAAACTGTTGTGAGTGATCTCAACAATAACTTGAGCCACACTGGTGGTCAGTGTGCGCAAGCCTCTGGTGACCTTTTGTAACGCTGTCATAGCTCTTCCTTCTCTGGCGGGGACTCCTGCAATGGCGGGTCTGACAAACTCACCAAGCTCCTGGTACCCCGTTTGGGTTGGTACGCCATCAATTCAAGCTTCTGATTCGTGGTTTAGACCAACGGATGCTTGAACTGAATATGCCGGGTTCGGCAGCGGGTTCGGGTTTACCCTAGGTTTCTTAGGGTGGGCGCATTCTATGAGTGCTTTATATTCACAGTCAACCATAAAAAACAACATTTTTATACTTGAATTTGATCGATTAGTGAGCATGCGGTCTCTTTTGTCGAGAAAGCTGTGTAACCCTCGGGATATTGGGCCGGGCACTTCGTTTGAAAAGTGCCTGTTCAAAAAGTGCATGTTCAATATCAGCCACTGTCCCGAATCTGATCCTGATTTAGTGTTCTCAGTGGTAGTTGGGCCAGTTTCAGGGCGAAAATGACAAGATACCTTGATCCATCCCCTTTCATTCTCGAATCCATCGTGACGACCTCCTCCGCAAAAAAGAACACCGATATTCAACAACTGGACGCAATGACCCAGGGGGCTTTCAGCGCCCCTACGTCTGGTGAGCGTGCTGCCCGCGTCAGGGAGTGGTTGGCGACCGACCCTGGGGAGGATGTCTTGCATGAAGTCGCCCGGGAATTGAGCGCGCGTGACAAAGGTGCGGCAAAGCCTTTACGCGAGAAACTGGACGAACTCAAGCGCGCGCGCAACCAGGAACTGTTGGTGGCGGAATGGTCCGCAAAGGGTGAGGCCCTGTTGCTTGCGGCCAAGGTCAATATCGCTGATGCGATGGCTTGGCAGCGGGATGCTGCCAAGGCTGGCGCGCCTCTGAGCCGTGAGCCTTTGGCCGGTCTGAAAATCAAATTGGCAGAGCGTGTTCGAGTGATCGAAGACCTGCAGCATCGTGTTCAGGTCCAGCGCGAAGCTGCTGTCTTATTGGCGCAGCGAATTGAGGTTCTATCTACCAAGCCTTGGCGCGACGCTCAAAACGTTCTGGACAGCTTGCGAGCTGATGTTGGCCACTGGCAAGCCCAGGCTGCGACACTTGCCACAGATGAAAACTGGGCTAGCGTCGACCTCAAATTCCCGCCCTTGTTAGATGCCTCCAAAGCTCAATTGTTGGTGGTTTGGGACGCATTCGAACAAGCCCTGGGGCAAGCGATTGCTGCGGTTGCGGACGCTGCTGCTCCGTTGCCGCCCGTGCCAGTTTGGGCCGATGAGCTGCGTATTGCTCGCGGCGGCGTGGTGGAGCCGCAGACGGCAGTGAGCAAGTCAAAAATTGACCCAGAGCTGCGTGCCAAGATTGCGGCGGGTGTGACTGAAGCCATTGGCAAGCTACAACAGGAAGTCGCCAATGGACACGGTAAAGCCAGTGCGGCTGCGGCCGCCGCACTGCGCCAGCTGTTGAAGCAGCACGGTCGGGCTCTGGATGAAAAATTGGAGCTACAAGCCAATGCGGCCTTGCATTCAGCCGGCGAGCTGGAAGGTTGGCAGCGTTGGAGAGCTGATCAGCTCAGGGAAGAGTTGGTCATCAAGGCTGAGGGACTGCTCAAACGTCCCGATAGTCACGCCCTTGGCGGACGAAAAATGCAGGAGACCTTGCGTCTCATGCGCGACCAATGGAAACAAACTGACCAGGGTGGGGCGCCCAACCAAGCCCTGTGGAAGCGTTTCGATGAGGCTTGTAACGAGGCGCACAAGGTCGTGGAGGCCTGGCTGGACAAGGTCAAGGCAGAGAGCGCAGAGCATAGGGCTCAAAGGCTTGCCCTTATCGAGGAGCTGAAGTCGTGGGCAGCTGCAAATTTGACAGCCGTCGATGATGATTGGAAGGGCTTCAATCGCATCTTGCATCAATTTGCTGACCGGTGGCGAGATGCTGGCCACGTCGGTGAAAAGGTGTTTGCTGAGTTGCAGCCTCTGTGGAAGACGGCCTTTGACTCAGCGACCGCGCCTCTGGAAGCTCAGCAAAAGTTGAGCCTGTCGCGACGGCACGCCATGATCGAGGAAGCCAAAGCGCTTGGAGCAGCTGCTGTCTTGCGTTTGGACGCGGTCAAGTCCTTGCAGCAGCGCTGGCAGGCCGAGGCGCAGGCCGTCCCCGTTGATCGTCGCCAGGAACAAAAGCTTTGGGATGCGTTCAGAAAGCCGATTGACGAGGCTTTTCAGCGCAAGAGTCAAGCGCGACATGCCGCAGATGCGGCTCTCAGTGAGCGCGACAAGGCCGTGCTGGAGGCCGCGAAGGCACTCGAGGCGGCCAATGCATCCGGGGATGCACAAGCCATACGCTCCACCATGGCTGCTCTTGATGCGGCTCTGCGTGGTCAGGCCCAGGCTCGTGCCGACCAGGCCGAGGCATCTCGTCAGGATTCTCTGGTTCAAGGTGCCGCAGAAAAGCCATCGCCAGTGGAAGGCTCAGGCCAGGTACCGGATGGCGTCTCCCGGGAATGTGGTGCTGACATCACTGCCGAATCGGCTGAGCCACAGGCCAAAGCGCCGGTTGCTCGCAAGCCGGTGGTTGCCGTTCGCGGTGATGACCGCCCTGGCATGAAGAAATCCGAACCCGCTGCGCCGGTTCGTGGCGGACGCCCTGGGGAGCGACGTGACACGGCTAGTGCGGGCCGCCCTGACGGACGCAGTGGGGGTCGGCGAGATGAAGCACGTACCGATACCCGCGGTGAGCGGGGGGATAAGGGCGACAGGGGCAGCTATGGTGCCCCCCGCTCAGATGCTCCAAGACTGGGTGACACCGCTTTCAGGGCGCAGCGTGATGCGATGGAGCATGCGCAGGCTGCCCTGAGGAAATTGGCTGCTCAAGCACATGGGGAGGCATTGACCCAGTTACTGGCTGCGTGGGAGGCACGGGATCCAGCACGCGTTCCATCGGCTCAGGATTTGGGCGGACGTGTGGTGCCCGCGGTGCGTGGGGCTTGGGTCAAGGCTTTGGGTGAGCCCGCCATGAAAGACGCCGAAGTGTCCATCTTGCGCCTGGAAATGGCGGCGGAGGTGCCTACGCCGGCCGAGCATCTCGCCGCTCGCCGTGCTCTACAGCTTCAGCTGCTCACCAGGCGCAACGATCCCGTTCCTGCTCAAACCTGGGGTCAGGATGCAGCGCATGTTTTGGAAGCAAAATATGAACCGGCATTGGCCCGCCGTTTGCTTCAGGCCGTGAAAGTGTTGGTCAGACAGTGACGTACGGCTTGGCTCGTGTGCCTTTTGACTGGTTGGGGGTATCGAAATGGACTCTGTAACCCGATTGTTGAATCGACTGAACCAACTCAATGAGATTGGTGCCTCGTTGTCGCACGAGCACGATATCAATCGGCTGCTGGAGTCGATTTTGTTGGCGGCGAAAACCATCACGAATGCTGACGGCGGTACGCTTTATCTCATGGAGGCAGAGCGTAAGGCGCTCCGGTTCGAAATCATGCGAACCGACTCTTTGGGCATTTTTATGGGCGGTACCTCTGGTGAGGCTATCAACTTCCCAGAGCTGAGCCTACGTGATGAAAACGGCGATCCCAACGATTCACTGGTTGCTGTTTATGCCGCGACACACGGCCGAACCGTCAACATCGAAGACGCTTACGACACTGGGCCATTTGACTTCTCTGGAACTCGCCGCTTTGATCAGCGTACCGGTTATCGCACCAAATCCGTGCTGGCCGTGCCATTGAAGAACAACCAGGAGGAGGTCATTGGCGTCTTCCAGCTCATCAATGCGCTGGACCCCGTCACCGGGGAGGTTGTGCCTTTTACGGTTGCCGATCAAAGTCTGGCGGTGTCGCTGGCTTCCCAGGCTGCTGTTGCATTGACCAATAGACAGTTGATGTCTCAACTCGAAGAACTGTTTGAGTCATTCATCAACCTCATCAACTTGGCCATTGACGAAAAATCGCCTTACACGGGTGGCCATTGTCAGCGGGTACCCGCTTTGACCATGATGCTGGCAGAAGCGGTCAATGCAACTGATGAAGGCCCCTTCGCTGATTTCAAAATGAGTGATCGGGACCGTTACGAGCTGAAAATTGCTGGCTTGCTGCACGACTGCGGCAAGATCACGACCCCCGTGCACGTGGTGGACAAGGCGACCAAGCTACAGACGCTTTTTGATCGTATCGAACTGATCGACACCCGCTTTGAGCTGGTCAAGCGCGATGAGGAAATACGGATGTTGCGGCAGCAACTGGCGCTGCGCCCGCAAGTAGATGCCGCTGCTGAAAACGCACTTGCAGATGTCTATCTGAGCAACATCAAGACGATGGATGAGGATCGTGATTTCGTCCGCCACACCAACAAGGGTGGTGAGTCGATGAAAGACGCCGCCATCCAGCGGGTGCACGATATTGGCATGCGGTACAAGTGGCGTAGCGGTGAAGCTCCCGAGGTACCCTTTTTCAGCCCTGATGAACTCGAAAATCTGACCATCAGGGCGGGTACCCTGACGGGCGCAGAGCGAGGCATCGTCAATCACCACATCGTTGCAACCATCAGAATGCTTGAGAAGTTGCCTTGGCCCAGCCATCTGCGCAATGTGCCCGAGTACGCTGGCGGTCATCATGAGCGCATGGACGGCAAGGGTTACCCCAAAGGCTTGAAGCGGGAGCAAATGTCGGTTCAAGCCCGGGTCATGGGGATCGCGGATATCTTTGAGGCCTTGACCGCTTGCGACCGACCCTACAAGCAGGGCATGAAGCTGTCACAGGCGATGGCGATCCTGAACAACTTCCGACTCAACGGGCACATCGATCCAGACCTTTTTCAGGTTTTTCTGGACAAAGAGGTGTACAAAAATTACGCGGCCCTGTTTTTAGAGCCCTGGCAAATAGACGAGATCGACCCCGGTAGCTGGAAGACTTGAGCCGGTCAAGCGGCAAAGTCACACCAGAGAAATTCGCTCCAGGCTGAAATTCGCCGGCTCCTTGCCGGTGGGCTGCTTGGTCAGACGCAAAATTTCTGCACAAGGGGGGCATGCACTTGCATCCCAATCACTTAGAACGGTACGTATGTAACCATCGCCGAGCGAGTGTTGCGCCGGTCTATGGGTGTGTCCGTGTATCAGCGACAACGATTGGGATTGTTGAAGAATCTGCCGGGCGGCATTTGGATCAACGTCGGCATAGGGTTGCCCATTTGCCTGCATTTGCTCCTGCCTCAGCTTGCTTTGCAGCCGCAGCTGCTTGCCGATCTCGAGTCGCGCCTTCAACGACTGACTCAAAAAGTCTGATTGCCACTTAGGGCTGCGAACCTCGTTCCGAAAACGCAAGTAGTCGGCATCGTCAAGACAAAGCGCATCGCCGTGTGAAAACACCCAGCGCCTGCTATGCCAGCAAAGCACCGTCGGGTCTTGGATGATTTCAAAGCCGCACCGATCGCTCAGGGCTTTGCCGACCAAGAAGTCCCGGTTGCCTGGCAGGAAAAAGATGCGTGAACGGGCGGCTGCCTCTTTTAAAACCTGCGCACAGTCCGCTTCAAAACTTCCTGGCTGGGCCATGTCATCACCCACCCAGACCTCGAACAGGTCTCCCAGAATAAACAGCGCATCCGCAGCCAGTTGGGACATGTACTGTCTCCAAACTGCAAAGGTGGCCGTTTCGGATGCTTGCAGATGAAGGTCTGAAATGACCTCCACAACGCGCCAGTGCTCCGGGGCTTCGATCACTGCCGGCGGTGCACCTGGCTGCATTGCCGCAGATTTATGACAGAGCGACGGCTTTTTCGATCACGACATCACTGACGGGGACATCGTCATGGAAACCTTTGCGGCCTGTTTTCACGGCCTTGATTTTGTCAACAACTTCGGTTCCGGCGATCACTTTGCCAAACACGGCGTAGCCCCAACCCTGGGCTGAAATGGCGGTGTGATTCAAGAACCCGTTGTCAGCCACATTGATGAAAAACTGTGCCGTTGCTGAATGAGGGTCACTGGTCCGGGCCATCGCGACGGTGTAGTTGTTGTTCTTGAGTCCGTTGTTAGCCTCGTTGCTGATCGGCTCGTCACAGCTTTTTTGCTTCATGCCGGGTTCAAAGCCGCCGCCTTGCACCATGAACCCGGGAATCACCCGGTGAAAAATGGTGTTGTTGTAGTGACCCTTGTTCACGTAATTCAAAAAATTGGCCACAGACTTTGGCGCTTTTTCCTGATCGAGTTCAAGCGTGATGACACCGTGCTCGGCAATATGGAGTTCGACTTTGGGGTTGCTCATGATTTATTTGATCGCTGTGGCGGAGTTGATGATGATGGGTGTTTGTGGAACATCGGAGGAAAAGGGTCCTGCAGCGCCTGTAGGGGTGCTCTTGATCTTGTCGATGACGTCCATGCCACGAATGACCTTGCCGAAGACCGTGTAACCCCACAACTGGGGCGAGTTAAGCAAATTAGCCCGCGGCGTATTTTCGTAGACGCGGCCGCGATATTCGAATTTCGGAACTGGGTCCCCGGGAGGGATGATGATCGGATCCAGAAAGTCGTTGTCTTTCACATTGATGAAAAACTGTGCGGTCGCAGATTGCGGGTCATTCGTTCGTGCCATGGCCAGGGTACCCACCACGTTACGTGGTCCGCCCTTGGCGAGCGCCTCGCGTCCCTCATGGGGCACCGGCGGACGTGTTTTCTTCTCAGCGTACTTGGCATCGAAGCCACCACCTTGCACCATGAAGTTTCTGATCACTCGATGGAAGATCGTGCCGTCGTAGTGCTTGTCCTTGACGTATTGCAGAAAATTTTCCACGGTCTGCGGCGCTTTGTCTGGGTATACCTCCACGACAAAGTCACCCACACTGGTGCTGAACTTGACCTGTGGTGCTGTTTGGGCAAAGGCCAAGGACATGCCAAGGGCCAGAAGCAGCGCAATACCGCGCTTGAAGAACGGGAAGTTCATGACGAGGCCTTATCTACCGGATTTTTTTGCAGCGTTGGCGGATAGCTTGAAGACATCATTGAGCAAGACCTGCTTGGGTTTGACACTGCTTGCCGCCGGATCGAGCTGAACTGCCTTGACGTAAGCCTGAGCTGCCAGTTTGGCATACACATCGCCCAGGTTCTCGTAGGCCGTTGCGTAGTCAGGCTTGTTTCTGATCGCCATTTCAAGCGCAATGCGCGCTTTTTCGAACTGATTCTGGGCCGCCAGCACAACAGCCATGTTGTTGTACGGCTCCGCCAACTCCGGGTAGTCCTCTGTTAGTTTGCTGAAGATTGCGAGTGCCTCGATTTGTTGCCCGGACGCTTGCAAAATCGATCCCTTGATGAATTGCATCTGCGCATCTTTAGGC
>JBJOJH010000365.1:0-6943 GCA_046046715.1 Pseudomonadota bacterium
ATTTCGAGTCAGGTACATTCGACCACTCTGCCACCTCTCCTGATAGGGTGCGCTTGGTGCGAAGCGCGGATTCTATCCTATGGCAGGAGCCTTTCCATGCCGCCCAGGTAGGGGCGCAGCGCCTCGGGGATGGTCACAGTGCCGTCGGCATTGACGTAGTTTTCAAGCACCGCCACCAGTGTGCGGCCCACCGCCAGGCCAGAACCGTTCAGGGTGTGCAGCAGTTCATTTTTGCCCTGTGCATTTTTAAAGCGGGCCTGCAGGCGGCGGGCCTGGAAAGCCTCGCAGTTCGAGACCGAGCTGATTTCACGGTAGGTGCGCTGCGCTGGCAGCCACACCTCCAGGTCGTAGGTTTTGGAAGCGCCAAAGCCCATGTCGCCGGTACACAGCAGCATCACACGGTAGGGCAAGCCCAGCTTTTGCAAAATAGCCTCGGCGTGGCCGGTCATGGTCTCCAGGGCCTCGTAGCTCTGCTCGGGGTGCACCACCTGCACCATCTCGACCTTGTCAAACTGGTGCTGGCGTATCAAACCACGGGTGTCGCGGCCTGCGCTACCGGCTTCGGACCGGAAGCAAGGCGTGTGCGCGGTCAGCTTGATAGGAAGGCTGGACTCGGCCACGATCTCGTCGCGCACAAAGTTGGTCAGAGGCACTTCGCTGGTGGGGATGAGGTAAAGGCCACCATCGTCTGCAGCGGTTTCGCCCTCCTGGCCGCCTTTCTTAGCGGCAAACAGGTCGGCCTCAAACTTGGGCAACTGACCGGTGCCGCGCAGGGACTCGGCATTGACCACATAGGGCACGTAGCACTCGGTGTAGCCGTGTTCCTGGGTTTGTATGTCCAGCATGAACTGCGACAAGGCACGGTGCAACCGGGCCACCGGGCCCTTCATGACCGTGAAGCGCGAGCCCGAAAGCTTGACGCCCATTTCAAAGTCCAGGCCCAAAGGTGCGCCGATGTCCACATGGTCGGGTACCGGTGTGGATTCGGGCGCTGCCACGGGGGCTTGGCCGCTGGGGCTCCAGCTGCGCACCACCACGTTGCCATGCTCGTCTGATCCCACAGGCACGCTGGCGTGAGGCAGGTTGGGCACGGCTTGCAGGAGGGCATGCAGTTCGGACTGAATGGCGTCCAGGCGCAGGGCAGAGGCATCCAGCTCGGTCTTGATGGCGCCCACATCGGCCATGACAGCGTCGGTGGACTCACCCTTGGATTTGAGTTGGCCAATGAGCTTGCTGCTGGCGTTGCGGCGCGCCTGCAGCTCTTCGGTGCGAACCTGGATGGTCTTGCGCTCGGCCTCCAGCGCCCTGAAGCGGGATTCATCCAGAAACACCTGGGGCGACTTGCGGGTTTCGAGGCGGGCGATGACCGAATCCAGGTCTTTACGGAGCAGGGTGATGTCTAGCATGGGCAGAATTGTAGGCAGGGGGGGTGGGCGCAATGCCCAAAGAATCAAGGTTTCGTCAACTCAGGCGCTGGCGGCATCCAGCTTCAAACCCTTGGGCAGGGGGAACTTCAAGGTTTCCTGGATGCCGTCCATCTTGCGAACTGACACCGCGCCAAAGTCACGCATGCGCCTGATGACAGCCTGCACCAGCACATCGGGGGCCGAGGCCCCGGCGGTCAGGCCGATGCGGCTCTTGCCCTCAAACCAGCTTGGCTCCAGCTCGTCAGCGCTGTCCACCATATGGCTTTGCACGCCCAGCTTGCGGGCCAGCTCGGCCAGACGGTTGCTGTTGGAGCTGGTGGGGCTGCCCACCACAATCAGCAGCTCCACCTGGGGCGACATGATCTTGACGGCGTCCTGGCGGTTCTGGGTGGCGTAGCAAATGTCTTGTTGCTTGGGCTGGCGCACCTGCGGAAAGCGCGCCTTGACGGCGGCAGCAATATCGGCCGCATCGTCCACGCTCAAGGTGGTCTGGGTCACCACGGCCAGCTTGTCGGTCTGGCCGGGCTGCACACGCGCCACATCGGCTACGTCTTCCACCAGGTGGATGCCGCTGTCGAGCTGGCCCATGGTGCCTTCCACCTCAGGGTGGCCCTTGTGGCCAATCATGATGAACTCATAGCCCTCTTTGTGCAGCTTGGCCACTTCCACGTGCACCTTGGTCACCAGGGGGCAAGTGGCATCGAAGATCTGAAACCCACGTGCCAGGGCCTCTTCTTGCACCGCCTTGCTGACCCCATGGGCGCTGAACACCAGCGTGGCACCAGGCGGCACCTCGGCCAGATCTTCAATAAAGATTGCACCCCTGGTCTTGAGGTCGTTCACCACATAGGTGTTGTGCACGATTTCGTGGCGGACATAGATCGGTCGGCCAAACTTTTGCAAGGCTTTTTCAACGATCTCGATGGCCCTGTCCACCCCGGCACAAAAGCCGCGGGGTTCAGCCAGAAGTACTTCTGCAGACATCACAGCACTCCTATCACGTGGACTTCGAAGGTCACTGGCTGGCCCGCCAGAGGGTGATTGAAGTCAAACAGCACGGCGTCGCCACCGTCCTTGTTGGCCACCTGCATCACCACCCCGGCGTACTGGCCCTGGCCGTCGGGTGTCGGGAACTGCACCACATCACCGGCTTGATAAACCTCGTGGGGATCGCCCAATTGGCGCATCAGGCTGGCCGCCACCCACTGAATCATGTCGGGATTGCGCTCGCCAAAGGCGGCACCGGCTGGCAACTCAAACTGGGTGCGAGTGCCCTCCTCCAGCCCCAGCAAGCACTGCTCCACGGCAGGTGACAGTTCGCCCGTACCCAGGGACAAAGTGGCTGGCTTCTCGTTGAAGGTGTTGATGACATCTCCCGCGGGGCCCGCCAAGCGGTAGTGCAGGGTCAGAAAGGAGTCGGCTTGAATGCGGGCGGCAGAGGTGCTCATGAAAGTCTCGATAAACTGGCCCACATTGTAGAAAGACCGGCCTATTACCAGCCTGACGGCCGCCTTCACCTCACCACACCCACCATGTCCCTGCAACTCCTGCCCCCCGATGCCCGCCCGCGCGAAAAAATGCTGGCGCGCGGCCCTGGCGCCTTGAGCGACGCGGAGCTGCTGGCGCTGCTGTTGCGCACCGGCATCCAGGGCAAAGGGGTGCTGCAAATGGCCGATGAGCTCTTGCGCCTGCAACCTACCAAGGGCGCTGATCCGGACACCGCAGGTTTCGATGGCATTGCCGGTCTGCTGAACGCCACGGTAGACGACCTCAAGCGCGTCAAAGGTCTGGGCCCGGCCAAGCGCTCGGAGCTGTTGGCGGTGCTGGAACTGGCACGCCGGGCGAGTGCACAAAAACTGAGGGCGAGAGACGTTTTTTCGACGCCGGGGGCGGTGAAGCAGTTCTTTCAGCTGCATCTGGCGGCCAAAGCCCACGAGGTCTTTGCCGTACTGTTTCTGGACATCCAAAACCGGCACCTCGCCATGGAAGAAATGTTTCAAGGCACCCTGTCACAAACCAGCGTGTACCCGCGCGAGGTGGTCAAGCGCGCCCTGCGTCTGGACGCCGCCGCCGTGGTCCTGGCCCACAACCATCCCAGTGGCTCGGTGCAACCCTCGGGTGCCGACGAGACCCTGACGCGCACATTGAAAGCCGCCCTGGCGCTGGTCGATGTGCGTGTGCTGGATCACGTCATCGTCGGCCCTGGCGAGGCTTTGTCCATGGCCGAAAGAGGTTACCTATGAGCAAACCGCCCCAGTCCAGCCTCCAAAAACCGGGCTTGCGCATCGGCCAGCTGGCCGACCTGAAGCAGGTCAAAAAAGCCCTGGCCGAACAAGCAGAGCAGCGTACGCGCGAGGCAGCGCAGCAAGCCCAAGCCAAGAGCCGACGCGAGGCCGAGAACAACCTGTTTGCATTGGCCGCAGGTGCGGTGAATCCCCTGCCCGACCGGCGCAAGGCCGAACTCAAGAAGCCGCCGCCCGCACCTGTGCCCCTGCAGCAGCAAAAAGATGACGAGGCGGTGCTGCAAGAGTCCATCAGCGACGAATTTGATGTGAGCACCCTGCTCGATGTGGACGAGCACCTGAGTTTTCGGCGCCCGGGCATCGGCACCGATGTCACACGCAAGCTGCGTCGCGGCGACTGGAGCATTCAGCGCCAGCTTGATCTGCATGGCCTGCGCACCGAAGAAGCCCGCGAGGCTTTAGGCCAATTCATCCGCGAAGTGACCAAACAGGGCCTGCGTTGCGTGCGGGTGGTACACGGCAAGGGACTGGGCTCACCCGGCAAGACCCCCGTGCTCAAAAGCCGCGTGCACAGCTGGCTGGTGCAAAAGAAAGAGATCTTGGCCTTTGTGCAGGCCCGCCCGGCCGAGGGTGGAGCTGGTGCGCTGGTGGTACTGCTGCAGCCGGGGCCAGCGGCCCAAAAACAGGCCTGACCGGCCATCTTTCAGGCCTTGTTCAGCCTCAGATGCCCTTGTTACGCATCCAGTCTGCGGTGCCCAGAAAGCTGTCGCGCAGGCGCGTTCGCAGGGTGTCGTCAACCCCCGTCTCGGTCATGGCCTGATCCATGCATGCCACCCATTGGTCGCGTTCCTGTATGCCGATGGCAAACGGCATGTGGCGCATGCGCAGGCGCGGGTGGCCAAACTGGTCGGTGTAGTAATTGGGCCCACCCAGCCAGCCGCACAAAAACCAGAACAGCTTTTGTCGGGCCTGGTCCAGATCACTGCCGTGCGCAGCACGCAGCTCGGTGTAAGCAGGCTCCAGATCCATCAGGTCGTAAAAACGCTCGGTCAGTGCCTTGACCCGGTCCTCACCGCCAATCCACTCGAACGGGGTCTGGACGGGGGGTTGTTCAGAGGTGGTGGTGTCCTGCATGGTCATCTCTCATCAAATATTCAGGTGCTTGCTCGACGCAGGGTTTGCATGACGGGTCTGCGCAGCACTTCGCGCAAGCCCCACCAGCCGGCCGCCAGTGCCAGCAAGGCACCGGCCAGCGCGCCCAGCAAGGGCACCCAGAGCGACAACACCCACTCAAACTCGAACACATAGTGGGCCAGGGCCCAGCCCACCACCGTAGCGACGATGGACGCCAACAAGCCAGCCAGCAGCCCCACGCCCGCCAGCTCGGCGCGCTGCACCTGCTGCAACAGACTGTTTTGCGCACCCACCGCGCGCATGATGGCGAACTCCCGGGCGCGCTCCTCGCGGGTGGCGGTCACGGCCGCAAACAGCACCACCAGACCCGCCGCCAAGGTGAAGCCAAACAAAAACTCCACCGCACGTATCACTTGGTCCAGCACGCGCTGAATCTGGTTGATGGTGAGCGTGGTGTCCACCACCGTCACGTTGGGGAACTCACGCACCAGGGCATTGTCAAAACCGGGAGTGGCAGGGGCCCGAAAGGCGGTCATGTAGGTGGCAGGCACCCCCGGTAACTGCGCCACCGGGTACATCACAAAAAAGTTGGCGCGCATGGTGCCCCAGTCCACCTTGCGCAACGACGTGATGCGAGAGTCGGTCTGCACACCCCCCACGTCAAAGCGCAGGGTATCGCCCAGCTTCAGGTTCAGGGTTTTGGCAATGCCCTCTTCCACGCTGATGGCACCGGCCTCTTCAGCTTGCCAGCGTCCCGCCACCAAGATGTTGCTGTCGGGTGCCTGCGCACTGTGGGAGATATTGAATTCACGATCCACCAGCCGGCGCGCGCGTTCGTCGCTGAAGTCTTCGGGGGTCACCGCTTGATCATTGATGGCCACCAGCCGGCCTCGAATCATTGGATACCAGTCGAAATGGGCCACCTCGCGTGCGCGCAGAGCCTGGGTGAAAGCCTCTCCCTGTTCGGGCATGATGTTGATGACAAACCGGTTGGGCGCATCTGCCGGCGTCGCCTGCCGCCAGCTGTTGACCAGATCGGTGCGCAAAAGCACCAGCAGCACCAGCGCCAGCAAACCCACGGCCAGCGCGCTGACCTGCACCACCGCATAGGCCGGGCGAGCCGAAATCTGCCGGGTGGCCAACACCAGCCAGCGCGGCGCCGTGGCCTCGTTCACCACCCGGCGCAAGGCCAGCACGGCCAGCCAGCTCATGCCCGCAAAAATAGCGACCGCCCCCGCAAAGCCACCCACGGCAATCAAGCCCAGCGCCAGGTCACTGCTGGCCACCAACAGCAACGCGGCAAAGCCACTGACGCCCAGACCCAACACCCCCAGAGACGCGGGTTTGAGTCCACCCACGTCCCGCCGAATCACGCGCAGAGGCGGCACCTGCGCCAGTTGCAGCACCGGCGGCAAACCGAACGCCAGCAACAGCGTCAAACCCATGCCCAGGCCCAAACCCACGGGCCACCAGGTGGGCGCGGGCAAAGAACCATCGACCAAACCCGCCAGCAGCAGCACAAACACATGGTGCACGGCATAGCCCATGGCCACACCGGCGGCGCTGGCTGCGAGCCCGATCAAGGCAAACTCAAAGGTGTAAGCCCAGGCGATGGTGCGCTGGCTCAGGCCCAGCACGCGCAGCATTGCGCAGTCGTCCAGATGGCTGGCCGCAAAGCCGCGCGCGGCCAGGGCCACCGCCACCGCGCTGAGCAGCGCTGCGAGCAAGGCCACCAGTCGCAAGAATTTGTCCGCCCGGTCCAGCGTACGGCTCATTTCCGGGCGACCCCCTTCCAGAGACTCGAGCCGCACCCCGCGCACATCCGACTTCTTGAGTTCCAGCGTGGCCCAGGCGACGTAAGATTTGACCTCAACCTCTTCGCCCGCTAAGGCGGTGCGGTAAGTCACACGGCTGGCCGGCTGCACCAGTCCGGTGGCGGCTAGGTCGGCGCGGTGCATCATCACGCGCGGCGCAAAGTTCATGAAGCCCGCGCCCCGGTCCGGCTCCGTCACCAGAATACGGCGCAACTTGAAGGCCGCATCGCCCAGCAACAGCGTATCGCCCACCTTCAGTCCGAGCGCATCAAGCAAGGGGGCCTCTACCCAGACCTCACCAGGGGCCGGTATGTCACGGGTCGGT
>JBJOJH010000366.1:0-9382 GCA_046046715.1 Pseudomonadota bacterium
GCCTGTACTGCTTAATCCCTCCAGGATTGCCCAAAAACTGGACCCGAGTAGGGGCAGGGGTACTGTGACCAAGGCCAGCATGGCCAGTACGGGCTTCACCAGACGCCCAGTGCGCGCAGCAGCGCCGGCCATGGGGCGCCTAACTCAGTACTGCTTGCAAAAAGGCGCTGATGTCGGCGACTTCACGTGGGTGTACGCTGTGCGGCATGGGGTAGGTGTGCCACTGCACCGCGTGCCCCAGCGTTGCGAGCACATCGCGCGAGGCTTCGGCGCGGCCGATGACCACCACCGGGTCTGCGGTGCCATGGGCCATGAAGATGGGTGTGGACTGGTTGGCCGCATTGCGCTCGCTGGCCAGGCTGTCGGCCAATGGCAGGTAGCCAGACAAGGCCATGATGCCAGCCAGCGTTTGCCCATGGCGCAGCCCGGTGTGCAAAGCCATCGCGCAGCCTTGAGAAAAACCCGCCAGCACAATGTGTTCGGGCGCAATGCCGCGTGCCACCTCCTGCGCAATCAGGGCTTCAATGGCCAGTGCCGACTGTCGGATGCCTGCTGCGTCTTCGCGCCGCACCAGGTCTGCCACCATGATGTCGTACCAGGCCGGCATCACATAGCCGCCATTGATCGTGACCGGCATGCTGGGCGCATGCGGAAAGATGAAGCGGATAGGCCGGCAGCCGTTCAAGTTCAGCTGCGGCACGATGGCCGCGAAATCGTGACCATCGGCGCCCAGGCCATGCAGCCAGATGACTGCCGCTGTCGGGTTGGGAGCACTTTCGATGGTGATGTGAGGAAGTAGCTTGGTCATGTCGGTGTTGCTTGAAAAAACAGGAGCGTAATGGTGACGGGTCAGCCGTATCGGCGTAGCCACTCCCGTTCCAAGGGGTCTACCCAGCTACCGTGGGGCTCGGCCAGGGTGGGCATGGGGCGTTCGACCTGGCCAGGAGCCGACGTGGTGCCAAAGCGGGCACGCTCAGGCGCTGGCAATGTGTCTAGCGCCAGCACGGTGGGGTCGCCCCATTGCGTGATATCGGCCTTGCGGGCCTGAGCCTCGGGCGACAGCAAAAAATTGGCCAGCACCTGGGCACCTTCCCGGGCCTGGGCGTTGAAGGGGATAGCCACAAAGTGGGTGTTGCCCACCGTGCCACCACTGAACTGGTAGCTCACCACGGTCAAAGGCAGTCTCTTGGCCGCAATTTCATTGGCCGCCTCGTTGGGGTTGAAGGTCAGGCCCAGAAGCAGTTCGCCGTCGGCCATCATCTGGCGCACGGCGGCGGCATTGTTGGGGAACTGTTTGCCACCCCGCCACAGGTGCGGGTGCAGGGCGTCCAGGTAGGCCCAAAGAGGCGTGGCCAATGAGCCAAACGCCGCCTCGGTGTGGGGCCTGTAAAGCGCGCTACGGTCCGCGCTGACCTCTAGTAGCGCCTGCTTCAATAAAGTGCTGCCGTGAAAGTCGGGCGGACGTGGGTAGGTGACCCGCCCTTGGTGGGCCTTCGCAAAACTCAGGAGCTCGGCCATGGAGCGTGGCGGCTGGGGCACCCGCTTGCCATCCACAAAGAAGGTGAGTTGTGCCATGCCCCAAGGGGCCTCCAGACCCTGAACTGACTCGGAGAAATCGATGCGCGTGGTGGGTTTGCCGATCACATCGACATAGCGGAAGTTGGGCAGTGCTTCGGCGAAGGGGCCAAACAACAGGCCCTCGCGCTTCATGGCCAGAAAGTTTTCGCCATTGATCCACACCAGGTCGACCGAGCCCCCCGTGAGTCTGCCGGCCGCCTTTTCGTTGCGCACACGCTTGACGACCTCGGCCGTCTCCGTGATCTTGACATGCTGCAGCTTGATGCCGTGGCGTTGCAGCAATTCCTTGCCCGCCCACTGTATGTAGGCATTGATTTGTTCGCTTCCCGCCCAGGCGTTGAAGTACACCGTTTGCCCCCGTGCCTGACGCTCGATGTCCGACCAGCTGGGGGCGTTTTGGGCCCACAGAAGGGGAGAAAGTCCCGCACCGAGCGCCGCAAGGGCCTGGCGACGGTGAATGGTGTTGATAGACATGGATGGGTGAACTCAGGTCAGCAGGGCTTGTGCAAATTCGCGGGCGTGGAAGGTTTCGAGTTCGTCGATTTTTTCCCCTACCCCGATAAAGTAGACGGGAATCGGGCGCTCCAAGGCTATGGCAGCCAATACCCCACCCTTGGCCGTGCCGTCGAGCTTGGTCACGATCAGGCCGGTCAGGCCCAGTGCGTCGTCAAAAGCCTTGACCTGTGCCACTGCGTTTTGGCCAGTGTTGCCGTCGATCACCAGCAGCACTTCATGCGGTGCACTCGCTGCCTCGCCGGCATGGGGTGCGGCCGCGTCGGCCTTGGCGATGATGCGCTTGATCTTTTTCAGCTCTTCCATCAAATGCAGTTGGGTGGGCAATCGTCCCGCTGTGTCTACCAGCACCACGTCTTTGCCGCGTGCACGCCCGGCGCTGACTGCATCAAATGCGACCGCTGCCGGGTCGCCACCTTCCTGGCTGATGATGTCCACCGTGTTGCGGGTGGCCCAGACACTGAGCTGCTCTCGTGCTGCCGCCCGAAAGGTGTCGGCCGCCGCCAGCAGCACGCTGGCATCCTGGTGAGCCAGATGGTGGGTGAGCTTGCCGATCGAGGTGGTCTTGCCTGCGCCGTTGACCCCCGTCACCATGATGATGGTGGGTTTGTGCTGGCCAATCTCTAGTTGCTTTTCCAGGGGGTGCAAGAGTTCGGTCAGCGAGTCTGCCAGGAGTACCTTGACCGCCTGTGGGTCGGTGGTTTTGCTTTCCTTGACCCGACGCTTGAGGTCGTACAGCAGGCGCTGGGTGGCCTTGACGCCGGTGTCCGCCACCAGTAGGGCGGATTCCAGCTCCTCATAGAGCGCGTCGTCGATTTGGGTGCCAGTAAAGACGGCTGCAATGCTGGAGCCGGTTTTCTTCAGCC
The DNA here is from genome assembly GCA_046046715.1 of Pseudomonadota bacterium. Lineage (GTDB taxonomy): Bacteria > Pseudomonadota > Gammaproteobacteria > Burkholderiales > Burkholderiaceae_C > JBEEJZ01. Next base: position 2,958 of record JBJOJH010000366.1, read on the forward strand.
CGGCCTTGAGCTTGCTCATCCATGAGCTACGCGCGGTTATCGGCTCGGAGGGGATACTCGGTACTGACTCAGGCGCGGCCGTAGGCGAAGCGACCTCTGCCGTGGGCGGCGGCGAGCCCCCTCCCAATTTTTTCTTGAAAAAGCTGAACATGCGGTGTTTTGAAGTATTCGGGCATTTTATGAAACAGTGCCGGGCTCAGGGGCCAAGTGGCCGCGCAAGACCTCACGGCGGACCTTTCGGTCTGGGCATGGCGCAGGTGGGGCTGTTGTCCATCATCCTCTCAGCAGGCTTGAACACGACCAGCCTGGCTCAAGGGGTGGGCGATGTGGCGCAGACCGGTGCGGGTCTGGCTCAGCAATTCACCTTGACCAATGGCATGACGCTCGTGGTCAAACCCGATCGCCGTGCGCCTACCGCCGTGCACATGCTGTGGGTGCGCGCGGGGTCGATGGACGAGGTCGACGGTACCAGTGGCGTGGCCCATGTGTTGGAGCACATGATGTTCAAGGGCACGCCCAGCGTGAGGGCCGGCGATTTTTCGCGCCAGGTGGCCGCCCTGGGAGGACGAGAAAATGCTTTCACGAGCCGCGATGCCACCGGCTACTACCAGCAGGTTCCGGCCCAACGCTTGCTGGATGTCATGCGCCTCGAGGCAGACCGATTTGCCAACAATCAGTGGTCAGATGAGGTGTTTGCCAAGGAGCTGGAGGTGGTGAAGGAGGAGCGCCGCTTGCGCACCGACGATCAGCCTCGAGCACTCCTGCACGAAGCCCTGAACGCCACGGTGTTCCTCGCGTCTCCTTACCGACGACCGATCGTTGGCTGGATGAGCGATCTGGAGTCGTTGACGCCTGACGACGCCCGGTCTTTTTATCGACGCTGGTACCTGCCTGGCAACGCTGCCGTGGTGGTGGCAGGGGATGTCGATGTGACTCAGGTGCGGCGTTGGGCTGAGGAGACCTACGGAAAATTGGCAGCGCGGCCTGTTCCGCCACGTAAACCCCGAGTCGAGCCACAGCAGCAGGGTCTGCGGCGTCTGGATTTCAAGGCGCCAGCCGAACAAAGCTATGTGACACTGGCCTACAAGGTGCCGTCCCTGACCACGGTGGATCCAGCTCGCATGCGAGCCGACGATGAGGATGCTCTGGCGCTGACGGTGCTCGCCGCGGTGCTGGATGGCCACGATGGTGCCCGATTGGGCCGTGCCCTGACCCAAGCCGCCGATCGTGTGGCCGACTCTGCTGGCGCTGGTTACGGTTTATGGGGGCGAGGCCCGCAGCTGTTTACCTTGAACGGTGTGCCCGCGCCCGGCAAGACATCCGCAGAGCTGGAATCCGCCTTGCGCGCCGAGGTGGCCAGGGTTGCGCGTGAGGGCGTCACGTCTGCGGAACTGGCGCGCGTCAAAACGCAGTGGGTTGCCGGCAATATCTACAAGCGGGACTCGCTGTTCAATCAGGCGCGGGAACTGGGGAGTTTGTGGGTGCAGGGCTTGCCGCTGGATGCCGAGGATCGTTTGATTGAGCGCCTACGTCTGGTCACGGCGCCACAAGTGCAGGCTGTGGCCGCCCGTTATTTTGGCGACGACCAACTCACGGTGGCGACCCTGTTGCCACAAGCGCCCGCCGCCAATGCGGCGCCTCGAACGCCCCGCGCTGCATCGGCCGGTTTGCGGCACTGACATTTATGAGCCCGTGTATCGTTCCAGACCTTCGTTGGTATGTCTCATGACCTTCTTTCGTAAATTCGCAGTCGCTTGTGCGCTGGGGCTCCTCTCTCATGCCGCCCTGGCCGGTATTCCCATTCAGCACTGGACTCAGGCGACCGGTGCCCGGGTGTTTTTGGTCGAAAGTGATGCGATCCCCATGCTGGATGTCCAGCTGGACTTTGATGCAGGCAGTCGCCGAGATCCGGCGGAGCAGGCGGGTCTGGCAGATGTGACGGCACTCATGATGTCCAAGGGCTTGGGTATGGGGCCGTCGGGTATGGACGAAAGTGCGTTGAGTGACGCCTGGGCGGATTTGGGAGGCTCGCTGCGGGTGAACGCGGGGCTGGATCGTTTCAGTGTTTCCCTGCGCACCCTCACTATGCCTGACTTGCTGGGGGCTGCTGTTGCACTTGCTGCACGGCAGATCGCAGAGCCCACATTTGCAGAGGCCGTTTGGCTGCGCGAGCGCGAGCGCCTGGTTGCCGCGATACAGGAGGCCAATACCCGTCCAGCGACCATGGCGGCACGCGCCTATAGCCAGTCCGTGTACGGCAGCCATCCCTATGGCTATGACAGCCAGCCAGTGCACCTGCAGCGTATTTCTGTGAATGACATGCGGGATTTTCATCGCCGCGCATTGGTGCCTTGCCATGCACGGGTCACGCTGGTGGGGGCCGTTCGGCGTGAGCAGGCCGATGCCTTGGTCAGGCAGCTGCTTGCGGACCTGCCGGCATCGGTGCCCTGTCCCACCTTGTCTGCAGTTGCCGAGGTTCCTCCCTTGGCCGAGGGCCGTCAGCAGCGCCTGCCCATGGTCTCCGCCCAAACCCATGTCTTGATGGGACAGCCTGGATTGAAGCGCGATGACCCAGACTACTTTGCCCTCGTTGTGGGCAACTACATTCTGGGCGGGGGTGGTTTTGTTTCTCGGCTGACAGATGAGGTCCGCCAAAAGCGGGGCCTGAGTTACAGCGTGTCCAGCACCTTTGCGCCCGGTCTCCACGCCGGGGCCTTCACCGTGAGTTTGCAGACGCGACCAGATCAGGCAACACAGGCACTGCAGCTGGCGCAAGAGGTGGTGACGGATTTTGTGCGAGAAGGGCCCACCGAGGCTGAGCTGGCGGCCGCCAAGTCCAATCTGGTCGGTGGTTTTTCCTTGCGTTTGGACAGCAACCGCAAACTTCTGGACAACGTTGCCAACATGGCCTGGTATGGGCTGCCACTGGACTTTCTGGAGACATGGACTCGCCAAGTCGAAAAACTGACAACGACGACGGTGCGCGAGGCCTTTCAGCGCCATTTGAAGCCAGACGACTTTGCGGCGGTGCTTGTCGGCCCCTCGGACTGATCGGGTCTGCCGTTAAGCTAGGCGCATGAAAAAAACCGTATCTTCCCGTCCGCCTATGCGAGCTCCTGCGCGTCCCAAGACCCTGCCGCGCGAGGTGCGCATCATTGGTGGCCAGTTCAAACGTAGCAAGCTGCCCGTGGCCGACAAGCCTGGCCTTCGGCCCACACCCGACCGGGTTCGCGAGACGCTGTTCAACTGGCTTGCGCACCTGGCAGGGGCTGAAATGACCGGCTGGCGTTGCGTCGATGCCTTTGCCGGCACTGGTGCGCTCGGTTTCGAGGCCGCGTCGCGTGGTGCGGCACATGTGCTGTTGGTCGAGCAGGACCCGGCTTTGGTGGCCCAGTTGAAAGCCACCCAGACCAAGTTGCAGGCCACGACGGTGCAGGTGGTGCGGGGTGATGGCCTGTCGGTGTTACGCAGTCTGCCCGCAGCACAAACTCGGCTGGTGTTTTTGGATCCTCCCTTTGATGCCCCTGTGTTTGACGCGGCGCTGAAGGCTGTGGCCACGACGCTGGCGCCTGACGGCTGGGTCTACCTGGAGGCGCCCAAGGCCTGGAGCGACGAGGCCCTGGCAGAGTATGGCCTGGCGGTCTATCGGCATCTGAAGGCGGGCGCCGTGCATGCGCATCTGCTGCAGCGCGCTTCATAATTTGGTGCTGCTAGGAGATGCTATGGCCAACCATGTGATTGCTGTTTACCCCGGAACCTTTGACCCCATTACGCTAGGTCACGAGGATGTCGTCCGCCGGGCCACCCAGTTGTTCGACCGTGTGATCGTGGCGGTGGCGGCTGGGCACCACAAAAAAGCCCTTTTTTCGCTGGAGGAGCGCATGGACATGGTGCGCCAGGCCACCCGCCACTTTCCCGGCGTCGAGGTGGACAGCTTTTCGGGGCTCATGCGCGACTTTGTGGTGGCCCGCAAGGCCAAGGCCATGGTTCGGGGCCTGCGGGCAGTGACGGACTTCGACTACGAATTTCAGCTTGCGGGCATGAACCGTAGCCTGATGCCAGACGTGGAGACTGTCTTTTTGACTCCCAGCGACAAATACCAGTTCATCTCCAGCACCTTTGTGCGGGAAATCGCCACCCTCGGCGGTGAGGTGGACAACTTTGTCTCTCCTGCAGTGCGCGACCGCTTGATGCAAAAACTGGCGGCTGTACGTCAGGCTCAGGCCTGAACTGAACCTGAATTTGCCCCTTCCGTGGGCGGTGGTGACGCGCTGGGCGGGATAATTGGGTTATGTGTATCCCAAACTGCCTGCCTGCCATAAGCCCATTACGAGGTGTCTCGTGGCGCTAATCATTACCGACGAATGCATCAATTGCGATGTGTGCGAGCCCGAATGCCCTAATGAGGCGATTTATATGGGGCAGGATATCTACGAAATAGACCCCCATAAATGCACTGAATGTGTGGGGCACTTTGACGAACCCCAGTGCGTGCAGGTGTGCCCGGTGGCTTGCATTCCAGTGAACCCCGCCTTTGTGGAAGACAAGGAAACGCTGTGGCAAAAATACCGGCGCCTGCAAGGCCAGTAGGCCGGTAGTGTCTGTTTTAGTTATCCCTGTTTTTTTGCTGTTTGGACGATGGTGGCGGCTTCACCGGTTTGGGCGGCTTGGGCGCCAGTGCGGTGAACTCTCCCGATTTGCGCGGCCTGAACAGTTTGGGTTTTTCGGCGCGGGGCGTCGTGTCGGCTTGCAGCACCGTGTTGATGCCATAGCTGCGGGGCGCTGTGGGCGGGCTGGGAGGAGATGGTGCCTTAGGTTCAGTGGGCTTTCCTACTGGCCTATTCGCTGCCAGGTCTTTTTTTTCTTGTGCTTGTCGCTCACGCTGCATCTGATCAGCCAGCTGGCTGGTCTGCGCGGTTTGCTTGTCCATTTGGCGCTTTTCCTGTGCGCTGCGAGCGTCTTGCACCTCCAGGGCCTTGGCGTTGGCGCAGGGCGTTTGGCTGTAGGTGTTGCCACAGCGGTAGACCTGTTGGGCCTGTGCACTCGCGGCACTCAGCCACACGCACGTGACGACGGCTATGAAGTACAAAATGCTTGGTGTTTGTTTCATGGCGTCCCTGGTGTCGTTTCCGTATTCTCGACTGAAGTTGGGGGGCGGGGCGGTTTGGGTCTGGGAGGCTTGCTGGTGTGGATGAGCAGCATGGCTTTGTCCATGCTGCCGTCCAGAAGGTGTGGCAAAGCCTTGACAGAGCGGTCGATGGTCTGGTCGATGGCGATCCGGTGATCCAGGGAAGGCTTTTTCAGGACCCAGTGCACGACCTCCGATTTGACGCCTGGGTGCCCAACGCCCAGTTTGAGGCGCCAATATTGGTCGGTGCCCAGTTGCGCATGAATATCACGCAGACCGTTGTGGCCGGCGTGGCTGCCGCCCAGTTTGAGTTTGGCTTGACCGGGCTCCAGATCCAGTTCATCGTGCGCCACCAGAATTTCTTGCGGAGCGATCTTGAAAAACCGGGCCAGGGCGCCGACCGAGCGCCCGGAAAGATTCATGAAGGTCTGCGGTTCCAGCAGCCAGACGTTTTGTCCGTTGACACTGGTGCGTGCCACTAGCCCTTGGTAGGACTTGTCCATCACCAAGTTTGTGTTTAGTGCACGTGCAATCTGGTCGAGCCACCAGAAGCCAGCGTTGTGGCGTGTGTATTCGTATTCGGGACCCGGGTTGCCCAGTCCCACAAACAGCTTGATCATCTCCAGATTATCCAGTGGCGGTTATTGCCCAAATATGGCGCCCATATGCGGTGCCCATATGCGGCGCCTAAATGCGGCGTCTAAATGCGGCGTCTAAATGTGCCGCCCAAATGCGCAAAAACAAAAAGGCCCACCGAAGTGGGCCTTTCTTGGCAGGGCGCTGAGCGCGCCTGAGCAGAAGAATTACTTCTTGCCCTTGCCTTTGGCGGCGCCCTTGGCGGGAGCAGCCTCTACGGGAGCAACTTCTTCCACAACCGGCGTCACCACCGACACGACCACGGGGTTTTCCTTGCCCTTGGTCACTGCGGTCACGCCCTTGGGCAGTTGAATGTCGCGAACGTGCAGGGACGTGCCCTTGACCAGACCCTTCAGGTCCACATTGATGAATTCGGGCAGGTCGGCAGGCAGACAGGCGACTTCGATTTCGGTCAGCACGTGAGTGATCAGGCAGTGGTCGAGCTTGAAGGCTGCAGACTCTTCCTGGCCGCTGAAGTGCATGGGCACCTTCATATGCAGCTTGGTGTTGGCTTCCACGCGTTGGAAGTCAATGTGCAGCACCAGTTGCTTGTAGGGGTGCATCTGCACGTCACGCAACAGAACCTTGCTTTCCTTGCCGCCCACTTCCATGTCAAGCACGGAGGCGTGGAAGGCTTCCTTTTTCAGGGCGTGCCACAGCG